>NZ_JBHXNW010000039.1:30965-52704 GCF_042717365.1 Streptomyces sp. NPDC058534 | reverse complement strand
GGGCCCGCGCGGGCGCCGCAACGCAGCCGCCCCCCCCCGCGGCCCCCCCCCCCCCCCCGCCGCTGTCCATCTGTGTGCGGGCGTCAGCGGGTGCTGTTCGCTCCGCGACGGCGCAGGCCGAAGAAGACGGCACCGCCACCGACGGCGACCAGGGCCGCCGCGATACCGGCGATCATGCCGGTGTTGGAGTTGGCACCGGTCTCGGCGAGGTTGGAGTCACCGGCCGCCGGGGACGGGGCGTTGTCGTTCGGCACGGCCGCCGGGGCCGTGCTCTCGGGCTGCGACGGCGCGGAGGCCGAGGTGGACGGCTCGGGGGCCGGGGTAGAGGAGCTCTCCGACGGGGTCGGGGTCGGGGTGTCCTCGGTCTTGCAGGGGGTCGCCGGGGTGGTGACGTCCGACTTGATGTACTCGTCGACGTACTTGTCGGCCTTGACGTGGACCCGGTACTCCGTGTTGGGCTTCCAGTCCACGGCGAAGGTGACGGTGGTGCCCTCCTCGGAGCCCTTGACCGTCTCCTGGCCGACCTGCTCGCCGGTGCTCTTCAGGGAGACGGTGACGACGGCGGGGATGCCGGTGGGGTCCACGTCGGTGACGGTGATGACACCCTTGTCGCCGTCGCACTGGGCGGCGGCGGAGAACTCGCTGATGTCGCAGGCGAGGGCGTTGCCGGCGGCGCCGACCGCCAGAGCCGCCGAGGCGGCGACGACGCCGAGGGCGCGGACGCTACGGCGTGATGCCGTGCGGCTGATTATGGACAGGACTGCCACGTTTGTCCTTTACGGGAGCACAGATGGGGGGTGGGTAGGGTGCCGACGCCCGGTGACATGGCATCAGCACACCCGTGAGCCTCACTGGTTTATAAGCGGCGCATAAGCAGTGTCAACGCATATGCCTGCCAAGCACGTTGACTTTGCCGTCTTATTAACCGCCGACACGTTTCAGCGCGTCGGGAGACGCCTCGGCCCCCTGCTCGCTCAGCCCTCGACCGCCGCCGGGTCCATCCACACGACCTCCCAGGTGTGGCCGTCGAGGTCGTCGAAGGCGCGGCCGTACATGAAGCCGTGGTCCTGGGTCTCGCCGGTGACCGAACCGCCCGCCGCGACCGCCTTCTCCACCAGCTCGTCGACCTTCTCGCGGCTCTCGGCGCTCAGCGCGAGGAGCACCTCGCTGGACTTGCTGGAGTCCACGATCTCCTTCTTCGTGAACTGGCGGTACTTCTCCGGTGTGTGCACCATCACGACGATGGTCTCGCTGAGCGGGATCGAGGCGGTGGTGTCGTCGCTGAACTGGGCGTTGATCTCGTAGCCGAGACCGGTGAAGAACTTCTTGGCGGCGGCCAGGTCGTTGGTGGCCAGGTTCACGAAGATCATCTGCTGGTACATGAGGGCCTCTCCCGTAAGTGCGCTGCCGTTGTCGTGCTGTTCGAAGGGTTAGACGTGCGGGGCACGCGAAACTCATCGTCGTTCCGCGGATCTCTTCGAGAATTCTCCGAGGTTCCGCGAAGGCGTCCGCGCGCGGTCAGCGGGACAGGGGGAGCGCCGCCAGTTCCGCGACGATCAGGGTCAGCGGACCGAACAGGGCGAGCAGCGCGGCGGCGCGTACGGCGGCGGCGCCGCGCAGGGTCGCCGGGGGCGCGCCCAGCCGCAGCAGGGCGTCGGTGGTGTCGGCGCGCGCGTGCTTGGCCTCCACGGCCGCGGTGAGGAGGGTGGCCACCGTGCAGCCGGCCACCACGAGGGCGCCCAGGGTGCTCAGCGGGCCGAAGTCCGGGCCGTCGGTGGCGTACAGCGTGGTGGCCACGTAGGCCGCGGCGGCCACGGCGCAGACGACGCCGAGGGGGCGGCCGATGCGGTGCGCCTCGTCCATGAGGACGCGTCCGGCCAGCAGCCGCAGGGCGCCCGGGCGGGCGGCCTGGAGGAGGCGGCCGCACAGGTGGGTGAGGCCGGGGCCGGCGAGGGCGAGGCCCAGCGCGGTGAGGGCCCAGCCGATGAGTACGCCGGCCGAGGGGGTGGTGTCGGGGGTGGTGGCCGGGTGCCCGGTGTAGGTCTCGACGGTGAGGCCCGCGGCGAGTACGGCGATGCCCCAGGGGAGGACGGTGGTGTTCGGCGGGCGGGGCGTTGTGAGGGCGGGGACGGTGGCCGGCGTTGGCGGGGGGCCGTCCGTGGCCGGTGCCGGGTGGGTGTCGCCGGCCTGCGTCAGCAGGGTTCCGCCTGCGCCCACCCGTGCCGCCGCCCCAGCGGCACCACTGCCCGCAGGCTCTGCCGACCGGGTGGCCAAGGTGCCCTCCGGTTCGGCGGAACCGGTGGTCGCCGGCCGGGCCGCGTGGGCGGGGGCCCCGGCCTCCGCCGGGGACGACGTCCAGCGGGCGCCGAAGCGGCCGTAGGTGCCGAAGGTCTCCCGGGCCTTGCCCCAGCCGTACGCGCCGAAGCGGCCGTAGCCGCGGACGCCGGCGGCCCGGGCGCGGCGCGGCTCGCGGGGGCGCCGGGTGTACGCGACCGCGGCCGAGGCGGCGGCCGGTACCAGGGCCAGCAGCGTCAGGGTGGCCGGGGCCGGGAGGGACTGGCCGACGGCCAGCGCGTCGGCCGCGACGCCGCCGAAGGGCAGCCCCGTCAGGTCGCCGCGCAGGTGGAGGAAGAGCAGCAGGGCCGCCACCGAGCCGAGCGCGCCGGACAGAACCGTGGTCGTCGCCGAGACGGCCATCAGCCGGCCCGGTCCGAGGCCGATCGCGGACAGCCCCGAGCGGGGCCGGGTGCCGGGATCGGTGCGGGCCACGGCGACCGCGAGGTACACCGTGGCGGCGAGCGGCGCCGCGCACCAGGTGAGGCGGAGGGCGGAGGCGCCGGGCGCGTCCGGGTGGCTCATCGCGTGTCCGAAGGCGCACAGCAGCAGGAAGCCCGTGCCCGCCGAGGCCACCGCGACCAGCAGACGGCGCAGGTGGACGGCGAGATGGGCGGCGCGGGTCAGGCGGAGAGCGAGCACGCGGCCCGGCCTTCCGTTCCGGAGGCCCCGGCGGCGCCCGTGGCCACCGTGGTCTCGGCGAGCGGGGGCAGATGCACGGTCCGTACCCGCCGTCCGTCCAGCAGCGCCACCGCGCGGTCCGCCAGAGCGGCGGTCTGCGCCTCGTGCGTCGCGAGGACGACGGTGATGCCGTGCGAGCGGGCCGCCGTGGTGAGCGTGCGCAGCACCTGGGCGCGGTCGGCGCGGTACAGCGGCGCCGTCGGCTCGTCGGCGAAGAGGACCGTGGGGGCGACGGCCAGCGCGCGGGCGATGCAGACACGCTGCCGCTCGGCCTGCTGGAGTTCCCGCGGGCGCCGACGGGCCTTGTCGCCGACGTCGAGGCGGTCCAGCCACTCCAGGGCGGCGGTCTTGGCCCGGCGCCGGCCGGTGCCGCGCAGCATGAGGGGGAGGGCGGCGTTCTCCCAGGCGTTCAGTTCCGGGACCAGCACGGGGGCGGGATCGATCCAGCCGAAGCGGTCGCGGCGCAGCCGTTCGCGGCTGAGCGGTCCCATGGTGTGCACCGGCACGCTGTTGAACCACACCTCGCCGTCCTGCGGCAGGACCAGTCCGGACAGGCAGCGCAGCAGCGTGGTCTTGCCGCTTCCGCGCGGGCCGCTCACGGCGAGGATCTCGCCCTCGCGGACGCCGAGCGACACGCCTTGCAGCGCGGGGGAGCCGTCCTGGTGCTGGAAGTGCAGGGCACGCGCCCAGAGCACGTCGTTGTCCGGCGGAGCCTCCATGGGCGTACACCTCGGTTCTGATCCGTGTTTCCCCGGTCACGTCCCCCGTCCGGGGGAACGAGGAGGGGGCCGATCGGTCACTGGGCACGGTAAGGAGTCGCCGCGGGGGAAGCCGGACAGCACGCGGCCCCGGGCCGTCGTTCTCACTCGAACGGACGGCACCGGGGCCTGTGATGATCTTCTGGAAGGATCAGATGATCATCTGTACGGATGATCAGAGCTTCGTCCACGCCTCCGTGAGCGTGGCGCGCAGGATCTGCTCGATCTCGTCGAAGGTCTCCTGGTTGGAGATCAGCGGCGGGGCGAGCTGGATGACCGGGTCGCCGCGGTCGTCGGCACGGCAGTACAGGCCGTTCTCGAAGAGCTTCTTGGAGAGGAAGCCGTACAGGACGCGCTCGGTCTCGTCCTCGTTGAAGGACTCCTTGGTGACCTTGTCCTTGACCAGCTCGATGCCGTAGAAGAAGCCGTTGCCGCGGACGTCGCCGACGATCGGCAGGTCGTGCAGCTTCTCCAGGGTGGCGCGGAAGGCGCCCTCGTTGTCGAGTACGTGCTGGTTGAGGCCCTCGCGCTCGAAGAGGTCGAGGTTGGCGATGCCGACCGCGGCGGAGACCGGGTGGCCGCCGAAGGTGTAGCCGTGCAGGAAGGTGTTGTCGCCCTTGTAGAACGGCTCGGCCAGGCGGTCGGAGATGACGCAGGCGCCGATCGGGGAGTAGCCCGAGGTCATGCCCTTGGCGCAGGTGATCATGTCCGGGACGTAGCCGAACTTGTCGCAGGCGAAGGTCGTGCCCAGGCGGCCGAAGGCGCAGATGACCTCGTCCGAGACGAGCAGCACGTCGTACTGGTCGCAGATCTCGCGCACCCGCTGGAAGTAGCCGGGCGGGGGCGGGAAGCAGCCGCCGGCGTTCTGCACGGGCTCCAGGAAGACGGCCGCGACCGTGTCCGGGCCCTCGAAGAGGATCTGCTGCTCGATCTGGTCGGCGGCCCAGCGGCCGTAGGCCTCGGGGTCGTCGCCGTGGATCGGGGCGCGGTAGATGTTGGTGTTCGGCACCTTGTGCGCGCCCGGGACGAGCGGCTCGAAGGGGGCCTTCAGGGCGGGCAGGCCGGTGATGGACAGGGCGCCCTGCGGGGTGCCGTGGTAGGCGACCGCGCGGGAGATGACCTTGTACTTGGTCGGCTTGCCGGTCAGCTTGAAGTACTGCTTGGCGAGCTTCCAGGCGGTCTCGACCGCCTCGCCGCCGCCGGTGGTGAAGAAGACCTTGTTGAGGTCGCCGGGGGCCTCGTTCGCGAGGCGCTCGGCCAGCTCGACGGCCTTGGGGTGGGCGTAGGACCACACCGGGAAGAACGCCAGCTCCTGCGCCTGCTTCGAGGCGGTCTCCGCCAGCTCCTGGCGGCCGTGTCCGGCCTGGACCACGAACAGGCCGGCGAGACCGTCGAGGTAGCGCTTGCCCTTGTCGTCGTAGATGTGGGTGCCCTCACCGCGGACGATGGTGGGGACGGGGGCGTTCTCGTACGACGACATGCGGGTGAAGTGCATCCACAGGTGGTCGTACGCGGTCCTGCTGAGGTCCTTGGGGCTGTCGGTGCTCACGATTATCGGGTTCCCCACATATAGGTCTGCTTCTTGAGCTTCATGTAGACGAAGCTCTCGGTGGAGCGCACGCCGGGCACGGCCCGTATGCGTCGGTTGATGACCTCCAGGAGGTGGTCGTCGTCCTCGCAGACGACCTCCACCATCAGGTCGAACGAGCCCGCGGTCATCACCACGTACTCGCATTCGGACATGGCCGTCAGCGCGTCGGCGACGGACTCCACGTCGCCCTCCACGTTGACACCGACCATCGCCTGACGCCGGAAGCCCACGGTGAGCGGGTCCGTGACGGCGACGATCTGCATCACGCCCTGGTCGAGCAGCTTCTGGACGCGCTGGCGCACGGCGGCCTCGGAGAGGCCCACGGCCTTGCCGATGGCGGCGTAAGGCCGGCGGCCGTCCTCCTGGAGCTGTTCGATGATGGCGAGGGAGACGGCGTCCAACTGGGGACCGCCGTTCCTGGACTCGCGGGAGTCCTTCGGGTCTGCGCTTCGACTGGCCACGGGTTCACTGTGCACGACGTCTCGACAGTTTCGCAAGGCCGTACCGATGAAATCCGTTGTCTAGGTCGTTTCAGTCTGCGGATTTCGCAATCCACGGGCGATCGGGGGTGTTGAAAACGTCGGTACACGGATTAGGGTGGGTGTCTCAGTGATTGGACACCCAACCTTGGAGGGCCGGCAGTGAGCACCGAGCTGCGTCGTCTGCGCAATTACATCGACGGTGAGTTCCGGGACGCCGCCGACGGACGGACCACGGAGGTGGTCAACCCCGCCACGGGAGAGGCGTACGCGACCGCGCCCCTGTCCGGACAGGCGGACGTGGACGCGGCCATGGCGGCCGCCGCCGCGGCCTTTCCGGCCTGGCGGGACCTGGTCCCGGCCGAGCGGCAGAAGGCCCTGCTGAAGATCGCGGACGCGTTCGAGGAGCGGGCCGAGGAGCTGATCGCGGCCGAGGTGGAGAACACGGGCAAGCCCACCGGGCTGACCCGCTCCGAGGAGATCCCGCCGATGGTCGACCAGATCCGCTTCTTCGCGGGTGCGGCGCGGATGCTGGAGGGCCGCAGCGCGGGCGAGTACATGGAGGGCCTGACCTCCATGATCCGCCGCGAGCCCATCGGCGTCTGCGCGCAGGTCGCCCCCTGGAACTACCCGATGATGATGGCCGTGTGGAAGTTCGCCCCGGCGCTCGCCGCGGGCAACACGGTCGTCCTCAAGCCGTCGGACACCACCCCGGCGTCCACGGCCCTGATGGCCGACATCATCGGCTCCATCGTGCCCAAGGGCGTCTTCAACGTCGTCTGCGGCGACCGCGACACCGGCCGCCTGATGGTCGAGCACGAGACCCCGGCGATGGCCTCCATCACCGGCTCCGTGCGGGCCGGCATGTCGGTCGCCGAGTCGGCGTCGAAGGACCTCAAGCGGGTCCACCTGGAGCTGGGCGGCAAGGCCCCGGTCGTCGTCTTCGAGGACACCGACATCCCCAAGGCCGTCGAGGACATCTCGACCGCGGGCTACTTCAACGCCGGCCAGGACTGTACGGCGGCCACCCGCGTGCTCGTCCACGAGTCGATCCACGACGAGTTCGTGAGCGCCCTCGCCAAGGCGGCGGCCGAGACCAAGACCGGGCAGCCGGACGACGAGGACGTGCTGTACGGCCCGCTCAACAACCCCAACCAGCTCAAGCAGGTCACCGGGTTCATCGAGCGCCTGCCCGCGCACGCCAAGGTCGAGGCGGGCGGCCACCGGGTCGGCGACAAGGGCTACTTCTACGCCCCGACCGTCGTCTCCGGTCTCAAGCAGGACGACGAGATCATCCAGAAGGAGGTCTTCGGCCCCGTCATCACCGTCCAGTCCTTCCGTGACGAGGACCAGGCGGTGGAGTGGGCCAACGGCGTCGAGTACGCGCTGGCCTCCTCGGTGTGGACCAAGGACCACGGCCGCGCGATGCGGATGTCCAAGAAGCTGGACTTCGGCTGCGTGTGGATCAACACCCACATCCCGCTGGTCGCCGAGATGCCGCACGGCGGCTTCAAGAAGTCCGGCTACGGCAAGGACCTGTCGTCGTACGGCTTCGACGACTACACGCGGGTCAAGCACGTGATGACGTCGCTGGACGCCTGACGCGTCGGCTCGCTCGGAGCGGCCCCGGACGGAACCCCGTCCGGGGCCGCTCCATGCGCGCGTGGCGCGCGCACCGCGAACCGGCCCCGGTCGACAGGGTGTCGGGCCTGGCCGAAGGCGCTCGACGCAGCGTCGATTGTCCCGGTGGGCGCCGGCGCGGGATCCTGCGGCCATGCCCCTGCTCCCGAGGAAGCCCTCGATCTCCCGCCGGTCCCTGCTGCGCGGCCTGGGCGGCACCGCCGCGCTCGGCGCGCTGGCCGGCTGCGGTGTGCCGGCCGCGTACGTCGCGCCGGGCGACCGCGCCGCCACCGACCGGTCCGCCGCCGAACGCCGGCTGACCTGGGCGAACTGGCCGCTCTACATCGACACCGACGACGAGCACCCGAGCCGCCGGCCCACGCTGGAGGCGTTCGAGGAGCGGACGGGCATCTCCGTCGACTACATCGAGGAGATCAACGACAACGACGAGTTCTTCGGCAAGATCAGCCCGTCCCTGATGAACCACCAGCCCACCGACCGCGACCTGATCGTCATCAGCGACTGGATGTGCGGGCGGTTCGTGCGGCTCGGCTGGGTGCAGGAGATGGACCGTTCCCGGCAGCCGAACGTCACCAAGTACCTCGACCCGCTGCTGCGTTCGCCCGCCTTCGACCCGGGCCGGAAGTTCACCGTGCCGTACCAGTCGGGCATCACCGGCATCGCCTACAACCGCCGCCGGCTCGGCCGGGAGATCCGGCACGTGTCCGACCTGTGGGCGGCCGACCTCAAGGGCCGGGTGACCCTGCTGTCCGGCATGGACGAGGCGTTCGCACTGCTGATGCAGGGCAACGGGGTGGACATCACCGACTGGAAGACAGACGACTTCCACACGATGTGCGACCAGGTGGAGAAGCAGGTCGGCAAGGGCCAGATCCGCCGCTTCACCGGCAACGACTACATCAAGGACCTCTCCAGCGGGGACGTGCTGGCCTGCCAGGCCTACTCCGGTGACGTGATCCAGCTCCAGGCGGACGACCCGGACATCGAGTTCGTCGTCCCGGAGGAGGGCGCCGAGCTGTGGGCGGAGTCCCTGATGATCCCCAACCTGGCCCGCCACAAGGGCAACGCCGAGCGGCTGATCGACTACTACTACCAGCCCGAGGTCGCCGCCGAACTGGCCGCCTGGGTCAACTACGTCTGCCCGGTCCCCGCCGCCCGGGACGTACTCGCCTCCTCCGACGACGCGGAGACCGCCGCCCTGGCCGAGGACCCGTTGATCTTCCCCGACACGAAGATGCGCGAACGCCTCACGATCGCCCGGGACATCGCGGCGGGGGAGCGGACGGAGTTCGCGAAGCGGTGGAACGGGATCGTGGGCGTGTAGTCGTGGGCGTGCGGGGGGCTGGCGGGGGCTACTTCAGCGCGGCCGCGGTGATGTCGTCGATGACCGGGTTGCGTTCCGCGCTCTTGGCGTCCGTGGCGTTGACCGACTGGACGAGGGTGCGGCTCAGGTCGCGGGTGCCGCCGATGAGGGCGCTGTAGCCGTAGCGGGAACCCGACTTGCCCCAGAAGATCTGGTCGCCCACCTTCTGGTACTCCAGTCCCGCGCTGCGGGTCGCGTCCGGGAGGCCCGCCGGGGTCGTGAACATCTCCTCCAACTGCGGCTGCGGCACGATCCGCCCCCCGAACAGCTCCCTGAGCAGCCGCTCCAGGTCGGCGGTGGTCGAGATCATGTCGCCGGCCGCCCAGCGGTCCGCCTGGTTCCACTTGGTCACGTCGACCAGCCGCGTCGTCCCGTCGGGCCGTTCCACCGTCTGGTAGCCCCGGTGGTGCGGACCCCGGATACGGGGGTCGGTGCCCGGGAAGTACGTGTGCCGCATGCCGGCCGGGCGCAGGACGAGCCGGGTGGCCTCGGCGGCGTACGTGCGTCCCGTCACCTTCTCGATCAGCAGGCCGAGGAACGTGTAGTTGATGTTCAGGTAGTGCTGCTGCTTTCCGGGGTCGAACTCCGGTCCCTTCGCGATCGCCGACGCCGCGACCCGCTGCGGGGTGAGCGTGTCGAAGCGGTGCGCGTACACCTCCGCGAAGTCGTCGCCGAGGCTGTCTCCCGCCTGGATGCCGCTGGTGTGGTTCAGCAACTGGCGCACGCTGATCGGCTGCCGGAACTTCGGCGTGAAGAGGTCGGGCAGGTAGCGCTGTATCGGCGCGTCCAGGTCCACCGTGCCCTCCGCCGCCAGCCGCAGCACGGTGGCGGCGGTGACGACCTTGGTGACCGACCCGGCCCGGAAGCGGGCGTTCGCGCGTGCCGGCCGCTCACTGGCCAGGTCGCGCACGCCCGCGCTGCCGCGCCAGGTGTCGTCGGTGGCGCCGACCCGCACGAGGGCGGCGGTGGCGTGCTGGTTCGGGACCGCGTCGACGGCGGCGCGCAGCGCGTCTTCGTCCAAACCGTCCGTCCCTGCCGCTCTTTGCCCGGTGGCGGCGGAAGCGGTCGAGGCGGGCGGTGCGGCGAACGCCGGAGCCGCCAGCGGGCCGGCGGCGAGGGCGAGTACGACGGAAGCGGTGAGGACGGAGGAGGTACGGGCACGCATCGACTGCTCCAGTGGGTCCGGGCGGGAAGGTCGATGATCATCCTTGTCGCGCGACGAGCCGTGGCGGATCGTCCGCGAGGAGGGCACCCGACCCGGGACCGAACTCGGGAAAGTCCCCGATGAATGAGGGGCCTTGTGCGGGATCGCCCCTACGGGCGGCGCCGACCCGCCCCGCCGCGCAGGGCGCACAGCACGTCGACGCGGTTGGTCGTGATCGAGTCGGCGCCCAGGGCGATCAGCCGGCGCATGGAGCGGCGGGTGTCGGGGGTCCATACCGACACCAGGTAGCCGTCGGCGTGGAGGCGGTCGGACAGGGCCCGGTCGACCAGGCCGAAGCGGTAGTTGAGCCACCGCGGCCGGACCGCCGCCAGCAGCGCGGGCCGGGGCGGGGCCGACGTCGTCCAGGTCAGGGCGATCTCGGCGGCCGGGTCGGCGGCGCGTACGGCGAGCATGGCGACGGGCCCCGCCGTGTAGTACACACGGTCCTCGGCCCCGCACTCGCGGACCACGTCCACGATGCGCCGGACCGCCCGCTCGCCGGGCGCCCCCGGCAGGTCGAGCATCAGCCTGCTGCCGTCGGTCGCGGCCAGCGCCTCCGCGAGGGTCGGCACCCTGCCCGCCGTCAGCCCCCGCACCTCGTCGGCCGACAGGGACCGCAGCGGCCGCTCGTGCTCCCACAGCCGCTTCAGCGTCTCGTCGTGCAGCAGCACCGGCACGCCGTCCCGGGTGAGGCGTACGTCGGTCTCGACCGCGTCCGCGCCGCGGTCGAGGGCGGAGCGCAGCGAGTCGAGCGTGTTCTCGCGGTGCCGGTACGGGTCGCCGCGGTGGGCCACGGCGGTCACGTCGCGCAGGGTGTGCATGGGGCGGCAACTCTCAGGAGGCGAGCCAGGCGGCGGTGTACGTGTCGATCTCGTCCTTGATCCTGGCCTTGCCCGGGGCGTCGAGGAAGGACGCCTCGACGCCGTCCTTCGCCAGGCCGGCCAGGCCCCGCTCGTCCAGGCCGAGGAGCCGGGCGGCGACGGCGTACTCGTTGTTGAGGTCGGTGCCGAACATCGGCGGGTCGTCGGAGTTGATCGTCACCAGGACACCGGCGCGCGCGAACTCCTTTATCGGGTGCTCGTCGAGGGTGCGCACCGCGCGGGTGGCGATGTTCGAGGTCGGGCACACCTCCAGCGGGATGCGCCGCTCGGCGAGGTGGGCCAGCAGCTTCGGGTCCTGGGTGGAGCTGGTGCCGTGGCCGATGCGCTCGGCCCGCAGGTCGGTCAGGGCGTCCCAGACGGTCTCCGGACCGGTGGTCTCGCCCGCGTGCGGCACCGAGTGCAGCCCGGCGGCGATCGCCCGGTCGAAGTACGGCTTGAACTGCGGCCTGGCGACCCCGATCTCGGGCCCGCCCAGCCCGAAGGAGACCAGGCCCTCCGGGCGCACGCGGTCGTCGGTGGCGAGCCGCGTGGTCTCCTCCGCCGCCTGGAGTCCCGCCTCGCCGGGGATGTCGAAGCACCAGCGCAGTACGGTCCCGAACTCGGACTCCGCCGCCTTGCGGGCGTCCTCGATCGCGTCCATGAAGGCGCGCTCGTCGATGCCGCGCCGGGTGGAGGAGAACGGGGTGATGGTCAGCTCGGCGTACCGCACCTGCTGCCGGGCCAGTTCCCGGGCCACCTCGTAGGTCAGCAGCCGGACGTCCTCCGGGGTGCGGATCAGGTCCACGACGGACAGGTACACGTCGATGAAGTGCGCGAAGTCCGTGAAGGTGAAGTAGTCGACCAGGGCCTCGGGGTCGGTGGGGACCTTGGAGTCGGGGTGGCGCGCGGCCAGCTCCGAGACGATGCGCGGGGAGGCGGAACCGACGTGGTGGACGTGCAGTTCGGCCTTGGGCAGCCCGGCGATGAAGGCGTGCAGGTCACGCGGGACGTCGGGGTCTACGAGGTGCTCGGTCAAGGGTGTTCCTCCCCACAGCGGCGTCCCGGGCCGGCGTGGGCCGGCGGGGCGCGGGTGATCGGCTGATCGGTGACTCGGGATCATCGTAGGCCGGGCCCGTGCCGGACGGGGACGGGCCGTAGCATGACGGGACGTTCGACTGAGGGGGACCCGCCCATGCCCGACGACGCGCAGCCGCCGAGAAACGACCCGCGGCACACGCCTCAGGCTTCGGGGAACGATCCGGCACCCCGGCCCGCCGCGCCCGGTATCCCCGCCGACGGCGGCCCCTCCGCGGGCGCCACCGAACCGGCCCCCGGGGTCGGCCTCGACAAGCCGGGCACGCCGGGCACGCCGGGAGCGTCAGGAGTGCTGGGAGCGCCGGGAGTGCCGATAGCCCCCGGCGGTGCGGCCACCCCCGACCCCTGGGCGCCGCCCGCGGACGCCGCCCCTCCGGCCGACGGCGGCCCCGGCACGACCGTCGCGTGGAACGACGGCGCGTCCTGGCCACCCCCCTCCGTCCACGACCAGCAGACGGTTACGTCCATGCCCGCCACGGACCCCCCGCGATGGGCCGCCCCGTCCGCCCCCGCCAACCCCTTCGCGGCACCGGACCCGACGGCCGCCGCGAGCACCGGCGCACCCAACCCCTTCGCACCTCCGGTCACGCCCCCGCCGTACGCCCAGGACCGGCAGCCGGTCCCGCCGCCGCCCATCGCGCCGGACGGCCCCGGCCACGTCCCCTACGGCTACCCGGGACCGGTCGGCTACGGGCACCCGGGCCCGGCCGGATACCCCGGTGCGCAGCCGCACGGCTACGGCTGGTCCGGCATGGGACCGATGCCGAGCAACGGCATGGGCACCACCGGCCTCGTCCTCGGCATCATCGCCGCCGTCGGCTTCTGCCTCTGGCCGCTCGCGATCATCGTGGGCATCCTCGGCGTCGTCTTCGGTGCTCTCGGCCGCGCGAAGGCGAGCCGGGGCGAGGCCACCAACGCGAGCCAGGCCCTGGCCGGCGTCATCTGCGGAATCGTGGGCATCGTCCTGGGCGTGGGCTTCGGACTGCTGGTGATCCTCGCGCCCTGAGGGCCCCGGCACCGCACCGCATCGGGCCGCGCGGTGCGGACGGATGCGCCCCGTGCCCGCTCAGCCCGACGCGCCGGTCCGCAAGGGTGCGGACGGACGCGCCTCGCGCCCGCTCAGCCCGACGCGCCGGCCCGCAACCGCCCCCGCGCCCCCATCAACGCGAACCCCAGCAGATTCGCCCCCCGCCACCGCTCCGGGTCCGTCGCCGCCTCGTCGGACGCGGGCAGGCCGATGCCCCAGACGCGGTCGACGGGGCTCGCCTCGACCAGGACTCTCTCGCCCGTGTTCAGCAGGAACTCGCGCAGGGCCGGGTCCGAGGCGAACTTGTGGGTGCTGCCCTCGACGACGATGCGGAAGCGCTCCCGCTGCCACACCGCCTCGTCGAAGCCGCGGACCAGGCGGCCCGCCTTCTTGGCCTCGGCGGGATGGCCGGCGGCCAGGACCCGGTGCTCGGCCTCCGGGTCCTCGAAGAGTCTGGCCTTGCCGGCCATCATCCAGTGCTCGGCCGTCGCGTACTCCACCCCGGCCACGGCGAACGGCGACGGCCACCACTGGCTCAGGCAGCCCGGTCCGATGCGGCCGTCGGGGAGCGGGCGGTGGCCCCAGAAGCAGAGGTACTTGATCCGGGCGCCCGCGCGGACCTGCCCGAGCAGCGCCTCCCTGCTGTCGATGTCGCTGACCTTCGGCGCCGCCCCCGTGATCCTGTCCATGCACGCGAGTCTGGCACGCGCCACTGACACTCCGTCCGTGCTTTTCCGTGGCGACTCGACACCTGGTCGACAGATTCCGTCGCGTAACCAAATGGAAACAACGGAATCACTTGTTGGAGCCCTAGTGCTCTGTCAGGATCGGCACTCACATCGAGCCTGAGCCACGCCGGCCCCCGCCACGGGGAGACCGAGGAGAGCCGACATGCACAACCCGGGCAACGCCACCCCGGACCGATTTCCGGCCCAGGACCGCTTCGCGGACGGGGCCCAGTACATCGCGGGCCGTCTGACCAAGGGCACCTCCGGGCGGACGCACACCGTCGTCGATCCGGCGACCGGCGACGACGTCCTCACCTACGAGCTCGCCGGTCCCGACGACGTCGACGCGGCCGTCGCCGCCGCGCGGGAGGCGTTCCCGGGGTGGGCGGGCACCACGCCCGGCGAGCGCTCCGACGCCCTGCACCGGTTCGCCGCCGTGCTCGCCGACCGCGCCGAGGACTTCGCCCGCGCGGAGTCCCTCCAGTGCGGGAAGCCGCTGAAGCTGACCCGCGAGTTCGACGTGCCCGGCAGCATCGACAACGCGGCCTTCTTCGCCGGCGCCGCCCGGCACCTCCAGGGGCAGTCGGCGGGGGAGTACTCCGGCGACCACACCTCGTACGTCCGCCGCGAGCCCATCGGCGTGGTCGGCTCCATCGCGCCCTGGAACTACCCCCTCCAGATGGCCGCCTGGAAGATCCTCCCGGCGATCGCCGCGGGCAACACCATCGTGCTGAAGCCCGCCGAGATCACCCCGCTGACCTCCCTGATGTTCGCCGAGGCCGCGACCGCCGCCGGCATCCCCGACGGTGTGATCAACATCGTGAGCGGGACCGGGCGGGAGGCCGGCGAGCACCTGGTCGCCCACCCCGACGTCGCCATGACCTCCTTCACCGGGTCCACCGCGATCGGCAAGAGGGTCGCCGAGGTCGCCACCGCCACCGTCAAGCGCCTGCACCTGGAGTTGGGCGGCAAGGCGCCCTTCCTCGTCTTCGACGACGCCGACCTGGACGCCGCCGTCCACGGCGCGGTAGCGGGTGCGCTCATCAACACCGGCCAGGACTGCACGGCCGCCACGCGCGCGTACGTGCAGCGGCCCCTGTACGAGGCGTTCGTGGAGCAGACCGCCGCACTCATGGAGACCGTCCGGGTCGGTGACCCCTTCGCTCCGGGCACCGACCTCGGCCCGCTGGTCAGCCACGTCCAGCGGGACCGCGTCGCCGGCTTCGTCGACCGGGCGCGCTCCTACGCGCGCGTGGTGGCCGGCGGCGAGGCGCCGCAGGGCGACCTCAAGGACGGCGCCTACTACCGGCCCACCCTCATCGCCGACGCCGCGCAGGACAGCGAGGCCGTCCAGTCCGAGATCTTCGGTCCCGTCCTGGTCGTGCTGCCCTTCGACGGCGACGACGACGGCATCCGGCTGGCCAACGACACGCCGTACGGGCTCGCCGCCTCCGCCTGGAGCCGGGACGTGTACCGGGCGAACCGCGCCACCCGCGAGATCAAGGCGGGCTGTGTGTGGATCAACGACCACATCCCGATCATCAGCGAGATGCCGCACGGCGGATACAAGGCGTCCGGCTTCGGCAAGGACATGTCGGCCTACTCCTTCGAGGAGTACACACAGGTCAAGCACGTCATGTTCGACAACACCGCGGTGGCGGCCAAGGACTGGCACCGCACCGTCTTCGGGGACCGGTAGTCACGTCGAGAGGCCGCCGACCACGGCCGACCCACCCGAAAGGGCAACCACGCGCATGGAGCAGTACGAGCCCGACCGCCTGTCACCGGCCCAAGCGGCCGCCATGCGGCGCAGTCTCAGGAGCGGCAGGGCCGCCCTCACCCGTCGCTCACTGCTGCGCGCCTCCACGGGCGGCGCGCTGGCGGTCGGCGGTCTCGGCATGCTGAGCGGCTGCGGCATCCCGGCGGCCGGCAAGACCGAGGGCGGCGTCTCCGCCGACGACCGGTCGGAGAAGGAGAAGAGGATCGCGTTCTCCAACTGGACCGAGTACATGGACGTCGACGAGAGCGGCCGGCGGCACCCCACGCTGGAGGCGTTCACCAAACGCACCGGCATCAAGGTCACGTACACCGAGGACATCAACGACAACAGCGAGTTCTTCGGCAAGATCCAGCCGCAGCTCGCCGCGGGCCAGGAGACCGGCCGCGACATCATCGTCCTCACCGACTGGCTGGCGGCCCGCCTGATCCGCCTCGGCTGGGTCCAGAAACTGGACCCGGCCAACCTGCCGCACGCCTTCGCCAACCTGTCGCCCCAGTTCCGCAACCCGGACTGGGACCCGGGCCGCGCCTACTCCTACCCCTGGCAGGGCATCTCGGCCGTCATCGCCTACAACAAGAAGGCGCTGGACGGCATCGAGGTGAAGTCGGTCTCCGACCTGCTCGACAACCCGAAGCTCAAGGGGCGGGTCGGCTTCCTCACCGAGATGCGCGACACCGTCGGCATGGTGCTGCTCGACATGGGCAAGGACCCGGCCCGCTTCTCGGACGACGACTACGACGCGGCGATCGCCCGCCTCCAGAAGGGCGTCGACCGCGGTCAGATTCGCCGCTTCACCGGCAACGACTACACCTCGGACCTCAGCAAGGGCGACTTCGCGGCCTGTCTGGCGTGGGCCGGGGACGTCGTCCAGCTCAAGGCGGACAACCCGGACATCGACTTCGTCATCCCGGACAGCGGCTACGTCACGTCGAGCGACAACATGCTGGTCCCCAACAAGGCGCGGCACAAGACGAACGCCGAGCGGCTCATCGACTACTACTACGAACCCGGCCCGGCCGCGGAACTCGCCGCCTACATCAACTTCGTCTGCCCCGTCGACGGTGTGAAGGACGAACTGGCGAAGATCGACGAGGACGCGGCGAACAACCCGCTGATCATTCCCGACAAGGCCATGCAGGCCAAGTCGCACTCCTTCCGCTCCCTGAGTTCGAAGGAAGAGACGGCATACGAAGAGAAGTTCGCGAAGCTCACTGGGGCGTGACGACGATGACGACGAAAACTCAGCCACAGGCCACGGACCGCGGCGGCGACGTCCGCCTCTCCGGCATCAGCAAGACCTACGGCTCCTTCACCGCCGTGCACCCGCTCGACCTGACCGTCCCGCAGGGCTCCTTCTTCGCCCTGCTCGGCGCCTCCGGCTGCGGCAAGACCACCACCCTGCGCATGATCGCCGGGCTGGAGGAGCCCAGCGGCGGCACCGTCCACCTCGGCGACCAGGACGTGACCGCGCTGCCGCCGTACAAGCGGCCGGTCAACACGGTCTTCCAGTCCTACGCCCTCTTCCCGCACCTCGACATCTTCGAGAACGTCGCCTTCGGCCTCCGCCGGCGCGGCATCAGGTCGGTGAAGAAGCAGGTCGAGGAGATGCTGGACCTGGTGCAGCTCGGCGAGCAGGCCCGCAAGAAGCCGCACCAGCTCTCCGGCGGCCAGCAGCAGCGCGTCGCGGTCGCCCGCGCGCTGATCAACCACCCCAAGGTGCTGCTCCTCGACGAACCGCTCGGCGCCCTTGACCTCAAGCTGCGCCGCCAGATGCAGCTGGAGCTCAAGCGCATCCAGACCGAGGTCGGCATCACCTTCGTGCACGTCACGCACGACCAGGAGGAGGCCATGACCATGGCCGACCAGGTCGCCGTGATGAACGGGGGCCGCGTCGAGCAACTGGGCGCCCCCGCCGACCTGTACGAGAACCCGCAAACCACCTTCGTCGCCAACTTCCTGGGCACCTCCAACCTGATCCAGGCCGAGGTCGACTCCCGGAGCGGCGACGACATCGTGGTGCGCGCGGCCGGCGACAAGCTGGTCCTGCCCGGATCCCGCTGTGCGGTGCCCGCGCAGGCGGGCGGCAAGGTGCTGGTCGGCGTACGCCCGGAGAAGGTCGGCCTCACCCACGCGGACGAGGCCGGCTCCATACCCGAGGGCCGCAACCGCGTCACCGGCAAGATCAGCCACAGCAGTTTCATCGGCGTCTCCACCCAGTACGTCGTGGACTGCGCGGCCTGCCCCGACTTCGAGGTGTACGCCCAGAACATCGACCGCGACGCCCGCCTCGTGCCCGGCGCCGACGTCGTCCTGCACTGGAACCCGGCGCACACCTTCGGACTGGACGCGTCCCAGTCCCTGCTTGCTGGGACGATGGGCGACGCGGGTGTGGCCGAGGGGGAGGCCGCCTGATGTCCACCCTCACCGAGGCGCCGCCGCCGCTCTCCCCGCCCGCGCCCGAGCAGAAGAAGCCCCCGCGCAGGCGGGGCCGCTGGACGCCGTACTGGCTGCTGCTGCCCGGCATCCTGTGGCTGGTCGTCTTCTTCGCGGCGCCGATGATCTACCAGGCCTCCACGTCCGTGCAGACGGGCTCGCTGGAGGAGGGCTACAAGGTCACCTGGCACTTCGTGACCTACTGGGACGCGCTGTCCGAGTACTGGCCGCAGTTCCTGCGCTCGGTCGCCTACGCGGCCTCGGCGACCGTGCTGTGCCTGGTCCTCGGCTACCCGCTCGCGTACCTGATCGCCTTCCGCGCGGGCCGCTGGCGGAACCTGATCATGATCCTGGTGATCGCGCCCTTCTTCACCAGCTTCCTGATCCGCACCCTCGCCTGGAAGACGATCCTCGCGGACGGCGGACCGGTGGTCGGCGCCCTGAACACGCTGCACGTCCTGGACGTCACCAGCTGGCTCGGCTGGACGGCCGGCGACCGCGTGCTGGCCACGCCGCTCGCGGTGGTCTGCGGTCTGACGTACAACTTCCTCCCCTTCATGATCCTGCCGCTGTACACCTCCCTGGAGCGCATCGACGGGCGGCTGCACGAGGCGGCGCGCGACCTGTACGCGAAGCCCTCCACGGTCTTCCGCAAGGTCACCTTCCCGCTGTCGATGCCGGGCGTGGTCTCCGGCACGCTGCTGACCTTCATCCCGGCGACCGGCGACTACGTCAACGCCTCCCTGCTCGGCTCGGCCGACACCGGAATGATCGGCAACGTCATCCAGTCCCAGTTCCTCAGGGTGCTCGACTATCCGACGGCGGCGGCACTTTCCTTCATCCTCATGGCCGCCATTCTCGCCATGGTCACCCTCTATATTCGCAAGTCCGGGACGGAGGATCTGGTTTAAATGGACACGCGACGGAGTCGCATATCCGGCACGAGCGTCAATTGGTTCAGGCGCAATCTGGTCGTCATCGCCGGACTGCTGACGCTCGCTTATCTGCTGCTGCCCAACGTTGTTGTCACGGTGTTCTCGTTCAACAAACCGAACGGGCGCTTCAACTACGAATGGCAGCAGTTCTCCACGGACGCCTGGAAGGACCCGTGCGGTGTCGCGGGACTGTGCGGTTCGCTGTCGCTCAGCCTCCAGATCGCCCTCTGGGCGACGCTCGGCGCCACGGCGCTGGGCACCGCGATCGCCTTCGCGCTGGTCCGCTACCGCTTCCGCGCGCGGGGCGCGATCAACTCGCTGATCTTCCTGCCGATGGCGATGCCCGAGGTCGTGATGGCCGCCTCGCTGCTCACCCTGTTCCTCAACATGGGTGCTCAGCTGGGCTTCTGGACGATCCTGATCGCCCACATCATGTTCTGCCTCAGCTTCGTGGTGACGGCTGTCAAGGCGCGCGTGATGTCGATGGACCCGAAGCTGGAGCAGGCGGCGCAGGACCTGTACGCCGGTCCGTTCCAGACCTTCGTCCGGGTCACGCTGCCCATCGCGGCCCCCGGTATCGCGGCCGGCGCGCTGCTCGCTTTCGCGCTCTCCTTCGACGATTTCATCATCACCAATTTCAACGCGGGCTCCACCGTCACGTTCCCCATGTTCGTCTGGGGCTCGGCGCAGCGCGGAACGCCCGTTCAGATCAATGTCGTCGGTACGGCCATGTTCGTCATCGCCGTACTGTTCGTCCTGGCCTCCATGGCCATCGGCAACCGCCGGAATCGCCGCAAGGCGTAGCGTACTGAGTAATGCATTCGTAGGGAGTTGAAATCATGGCCCCTAGCGCCATGAGCCGCAGCAACGACTGGACGAAATCCCTTTCCGACGCCCAGCCGGTCCCGTACTGGCTGGACGACCCGGGCCGCCCCCGCCCGCAGCCCGCCCTCACCGGCGCCGAGACCTGCGACCTGCTGGTCGTCGGCGGCGGCTACAGCGGGCTGTGGACCGCGCTGATCGCCAAGGAGCGCGACCCGGGCCAGGACGTGGTGCTGCTGGAGGGCCGTGAGGTGGGCTGGGCCGCCTCCGGCCGCAACGGCGGGTTCTGTGCGGCCTCCCTCACCCACGGCCTGTCCAACGGCCTCTCCCGCTGGCCGGACGAGATCCACAAGCTGGAGGAGCTGGGCGCCCGCAACCTCGACGCGATCGAGACGGCGGTCGCCCGCCACTCCCTGGACTGCGAGTTCGAACGCACCGGTGAGATCGACGTGGCCACCGAGCCGTACCAGGCCGCCGAACTGAAGGACTGGTACGAGGAGATCCGAGCGAAGGGACTCGCCGACGGCGTCGAGTACCTGGACGGCGACGCGGTACGGGAACAGGTCGACTCCCCCACCTTCCGGGCGGGCCTGTGGGACCGCAGGGGCGTGGCCATGCTCAACCCCGCCAAGCTCGCCTGGAACCTCAAGCGGGCCTGCCTCGACCTCGGGGTGCGCGTCTACGAGAACACCCCGGCGCTCACCCTGAGGCCGTACGGCGCCGGGATGGCCGTACGCACCCCGTACGGCGGGGTCCGCGCCCGCACGGTCGCGCTCGGCACCAACATCTTCCCGAACCTGGTCAGGCGGGTGCGCTCGTACACCGTCCCGGTCTACGACTACGCCCTGATGTCCGAGCCGCTCACCGACGGGCAGCTGGCCTCGATCGGCTGGCACAACCGGCAGGGCCTCGGGGACAGCGCCAACCAGTTCCACTACTTCCGGCTCTCCGCCGGCAACCGGATCCTGTGGGGCGGCTACGACGCGATCTACCCGTACGGCGGCCGGGTGCGCGCCGAGTACGACGACCGGCCGGAGACCTACGCCAAGCTCGCGGGGCACTTCTTCACCTGCTTCCCGCAACTGGAGGGCGTCCGGTTCACGCACGCCTGGGGCGGCGCGATCGACACCTGCTCCCGCTTCTCGGCGTTCTTCGGCACCGCGCACCAGGGCAAGGTCGCCTACGCAGCCGGGTACACGGGCCTCGGCGTGGGCGCGACCCGGTTCGGTGCCGAGGTGATGCTCGACCTGCTGTCGGGGGAGCGCACCGAGCGCACCGAACTGGAGATGGTCCGCAGGAAGCCGCTGCCGTTCCCGCCCGAGCCGTTCGCCTGGACGGGCATCGCGCTCACCAAGTGGTCGCTGGCCCGCGCGGACGCGCAGGGCGGCCGGCGCAACCTCTGGCTGCGGACGATGGACAAGCTGGGGCTGGGCTTCGACAGCTAGCACGGATCCGTGTGACCCGGTTCACCCGAACGAGGTGCGGCGACTCGCGTAATGCCCGCCGGTGACCTCCCTCTCCCTCGTGACGCACCCCGCGTCCAACGAGCGAGAGGGAGGCCTCCACATGCCTGGTGCGAAGACGGCGGTCGCGTGGCTGGCATCGGTCGCACCGGATCCCGAGTCATGCCGGCGGGAGTGGGAGCGCGACCCCCTGGGTGTCGCGCTGCTGCCCGCCGGCCGGGCCTGGGACGTGCTCATCCTGCCGAGCAGGCTCGGCCGTCCGACCCTCGACGTGCTCTCCCGCGTCCTGGACCGGCCGGGCCCGGTGCTCGTCGACTTCGGCGACGCGCGGACGGGCTTCTTCGTGCCGGCCGGCACGGCGACCCGCTGGGTGGGCACCGGGGTCCGGACGGCCGGGCTCGGCACCTGGATCGTGGTGCCGCACCCGGGGGGACCGTCGGGGGGGGGGGGGGGCGGGCGGGGCACCCCCGGACGGGCGCGCGCCCCCACCCACCCCCCGGTGGTGGTTATGGGCGAGGAAGCTCGGGGGGCGCGGCCACGCCCGG
>NZ_JBHXNW010000039.1:7731-30955 GCF_042717365.1 Streptomyces sp. NPDC058534 | reverse complement strand
GCCCCGGGGGCCCGCCGGCGCGGGCTCGCCACCTGAATGGTGCTGCCCCCCCGGGGGGGACCTTCGACCGGCGGGCCGCGCGGGCTCCCCCCCCCGCACGGCTCCGGCACCCTCACCGACCCGGCGTTGCTGGAACTGGCGATGCACGAGGCGGCGGCGGCCCTCGCGGGGGAGGAGGGAGGGATATGAGCAGCGCAAGGGGTTGACAAGGTCGACCGGGACTTGATCGCGCTGCGGCGTACGAAGCATCACCAGCTCGGGTTCGCGCTCCAGATGTGCACGGTCCGCTACGTCGGCCTGTTCCTGGAAGACCCTCTCGCGGTGCCGTGGCCGGTGGTCGACCACCTGGCCGCGCAGCTCGGCATCGAGGACTCCTCGCTGGTGAAGCGGTACACCGAGCGGCGGCAGACGCTGTATGGCCACGCGTGGGAGATCCGGGACGCCTACGGCTACCACTCGTACGAAGATCCGGAGTGGGGTCGGCGGTTCCGTACGTTCCTGTACGGGCGGGCGTGGACGCACGCCGAGGGGCCGAAGGCGCTGTTCGACCATGCGGTGGGGTGGCTGCGCCGGCACCGGGTGCTGCTGCCGGGCGTCTCGGCGCTGGCCCGGCAGGTGTCGGAGGCCCGGACGGCAACCGACCCGGACACTCCGGCCCCGGAGCTGCCGGTCGCCCTCGACATGCCAGGCAAGGCCGCCGACTTCCTCCGCTCCACCGAACTGGAACCCGCCGAGCGCGCCACGCTCGACCAGGGCGTGACCGTACGGCGCGGCCAGGGCTACACCCTGCGCGTCACCGCCCTCGCGGGCAACACCCCGTAGCGAGTCGTCCAGGACCCAAGATCATCCCATGGCGGATTTCTGGCGTATCTGTTTCATGCCCCTTCAGTCTCCCTGTCGGCCGCTGCGGCGTGGGCGAGACCGTCAGCCAGTGTGTCGGCGATTGCTACTGCTTCCGCGTGGAGTCTCCGGAGCTGGGCGAGCTGGGCGGTCAGTGTGGTGATGCCGTCGCGTGGCGTCCCTGAGAGCTTTGGATGCTGAGCCGGTTTGTGGGCCTGGTCCGTCACCAAGGCCAAGTGCTCGGTTTGCTTGACGTAGGACGGTTTGATGCGTGCCCGGTCCGTGCCGGCGAGCGAGTGCGGCTCAGCTCGGGGCTCTACCGCACCTCCGGTACTCAGTACTTTCACCTGGCCGCTTGCCAGGGCACGTAGGAACCATCGCATCACGATGGCGAGATCTTCGTTTCCGGCTTCGTCGCCCTTCCGCATCTGCATCGGGATGTAGTCGATGGAGTCGTCTGTTGTCCTTGTATGTACCTCGTCGAGTGAGCTGTGACCCTCGGTGGGCGGGATGGAGAGGACGACTTGGGCCAGATCCTCGTGACTCTCGGATGGGCCTACCCTGTTGACCTCGCACTGCAATTCCAAGCGCGCCCACCTCTCCAGCGGCCGAGCCTCCCGATGCGAACGGTGTTGCGCCCGGACGTCCCGATGATCGTCAGACCCCGGGTCGGCGGTTGGCTGCGACGTCTCGAGAACGCGGCGGGTCCTTCGAGCATGGCTCCGCACGGACCTGCGTTGGTCGGCGTCAGTCATCGGCAGTCCTTCCGTCCCAACAGACCTGCTTGAATAGTCCACTTCGCAGTTCCCATGTTCAGCGGGCCTAATACTCCAGTGCGGTTCTGTGATGTGCTCGCTGGCTGCGTGGGTGAGCCATCGTCGGCACAGGCCGCGGTGGGCTTCGGCATGACGGCGCGGGCCGCGACGGCTCGAAGGATGACGGTGGTCGCGCTTCCGACACGGCCCACCGGACGAGTTGCAGCGAGTACCGCATTCCGATGGTTCAGTGCGCCGGGGAAATGTAGCGTCGCGATCATGGAATCACTGACCGGAACCATCACCGATCAGGCACCGGCGAACCCGGCCGCCACCGATGACATGCTGGCGACTCAGCCGGTCGGTTATTGGTGCGGCCTGACCCATACGACCGTCACCCGGCATCTGCGTGACGCCATGGCCAAGGTCGACGTCACGCAGCCGCAGTACTGGGTACTCAACCGCGTGAACGGCGGGCCCACGGCGCCGAGCCGCGAAGAGGTCGTCACGCAGCTGACGCACCTTGCCGACGGGCCGCACGAAATCGCCAGGGCCATCGACCAGTTGCTCCACCGCGAATGGCTTCGGAACGACGACGGGCAACGCCTGCACCTCACGGATGCCGGGGAGACCGCCAGGGTGCGGCTCCGTGAGCTTGCGACCGAGCTACGCGCCGTGGTCCACCAGGGCATCAGCGACGAAGAGTACGTGGCCGCGCTCAAGGTACTACGCAAGATGGTGGCCAATGTCGAGCGCGACGGGACTCCTGGTAATCCGTCCTGATCTTGCGGTCTCGTGACGGACCCAGCTGGGAACAGGTACGGCCACCGCATGATCATCGGTTGGTGTGTGGACAAACGAAGATCGTTCGGTGGCCGCGGGCCATAGCGTAGACCCTGTCCGCCGGCGGATGATGTTCGACCAGGTCGTGGCCCGGATCGCGGGCCGCTTCGGTCGAATTGAGCCGAGGGCGAGTGCCCGCGCCTATCTGCTCGGGCTGCTCTCGCAAGTAGAGCGGAAGAACTGCTGGCAGTTGGCCGAACGGGCTGGTCACGTCCGGCCGGGGCCGATGCGGCGGCTGCTGCGCTACGCCCGCTGGGACGCCGACGCCGTACCTGGAGGGCCGCTCCATCGCCGCCCTCGCCCGCGACCACGGCGTCAGCCGCGGCGCGATCCGCACCGCCGTCGCCGACCTCCTGCCCGACCGCACCGCCACCACGGAGGACGCCCCCGCCCCGGAACTGCCGGTCACCCTCGACATGCCGGGCAAGGTCGCCGACTTCCTCCGCACCATGGAGCTGGAGCCCGCTGAGCGGGCCGCGCTCGACCAGGGGGTGACCGTACGGCGCGGCCAGGGCTACACCCTGCGGGTCAGCGCCGTTCCTGCCGTGCACCGTCAGCTCCTTGCCCGCTGCCAGCCGCTCGACGGCAGCCAGGGTGGCCCGGCGGCCCCGGCCCGGCGCAAGGCCCGCCGCGAGTACGAGAACCGCGTCGGCACCCTCACGGGCGACACCCCGTAGCGGGCCATCCAGACTCCAAGATCATCCCGGGGCGGGTTTCTGGCGTATCCGGGTCATGCCCCTACAGCGCTGGTGACGAGGTCGAAGAGGTGGTTGGCGCGGGGTGCGAGTGTGGGTTGATCGCCGACCCACGCGAGCATGGCTATCAGGGCGAAGAGGTCATCGCCGTCGATGTCGTTCCGGGCCGCGCCTGTGGCCTGAGCCCGGGTGAGGAGCCGGGCACCGGCTGCGCGCAGGGTGACGCACGAGGCATGCAGGGCGGATTCGGGGTCCTCGATGGCTGCCGCCATCAGTACGGTCACCCCTCGGTACTCGGTTGTCCAGGCGACGCAGTCGCGCACCCATGAGACGAGAGCGTCCTCGGCCGTGTGCGCTGTCTCAAGCTCGCTCGCTCTGGTCGTCAGGTCGCCGAAGCTCGCGTGGAGCAGGCCCTCCAGGAGCGCCTCGCGCGTCGGGAAGTGCCGCAGCAGCGTCGCGAGGCCGACATCGGCTCTGCGCGCGATGTCGCGCATCGACACGTCGATGCCCTGCTCGGCTATGACGGGACCCGCCACGGCGAGCAGATGGTCGCGGTTTCTCTGCGCGTCGACTCGCATCGGTCTCCTTACTTGACCAATCGGTTCACTGATCCATATATTCGGATCAGTGAACCACTTATGTGGTCCACTGATCCGAATAAGCGTATACCGTGCCGTAGGCAGGAGGAACACGATGCCGACCCGCATGATGAAAGCGATCCAGCTGCACGAGTTCGGCGGCCCCGACGTGCTGCGTCACGAGGAGGTCGCAGTTCCCGAACCGGCCCCGGGCGAGGTACTCGTCCGCGTGAGGGCGGTCGGTCTCAACCCGCCCGACTGGTACGTACGCGAGGGCATGCCCGGCATCCCTCCCGAGTTCAGGCCCCCGTTCGACCTGCCCCTGATCCCGGGGACCGACATCTCGGGTGTCGTGGAAGCCGTCGCCGCCGATGTCCCCGGCTTCACGGCCGGGGACGAGGTGGTGGGGCTGCTGCGCTTTCCCGTCCTGATGCAGAGCGGCGCGTACGCCGAGTACGTCACCGCACCCGCATCCGACCTCGCGCCCAAGCCGGCCGCCGTGGACCACACACACGCTGCCGCACTGTCCATGTCGGGGCTGACGGCGTGGCAATACCTGATCGACGTCGGGCACGACCATCCCTCCCCGTTCCAGGAGGCAAGGCACCGCCCCATGGCACTGGGCAGCGACACCACGGTGCTCATCAACGGAGCCGGCGGCGGCGTCGGCCACCTCGCCCTGCAACTGGCCAAGTGGAAGGGAGCCCGCGTCATCGCCGTGGCCTCCGGCACCCACGAGACCTTCCTTCACGGCCTCGGCGCCGACGAATACATCGACTACACCAAGCAGCGCCCCGAGGACATCGTCCGCGACGTCGACCTCGTCCTGGACACCGTCGGGGGCCCCGACAGCCGACGCTTCCTGCCCACTCTCAAGCGCGGCGGCGCACTGTACCCGGTGTACTTCGGAGAGTTCGACGACGAGGAGAACGCGAGGCTGGGCATCACCGTATCCGGCACGCAGGTACGAGCGAACGGCGCTCAGCTCGCGGAATTGGGACGCCTGATGGACGCGGGCACGATCCGCGTCGCCATCGACAGCACGTTCGCGCTCGCAGACGCCCAAGCAGCACACAAGCGCGCCGCCCAGGGGCACATCCAAGGCAAGATCGTGCTCACGGTCCCTTAAGGCTGGTCGGCGGGCCGGGGACGAGAAAAATCCAGTGCGGCTTTCTCACTCCCCGGCTGCCCGAAGTTCACCCGTCGTCGGTGGCGTGTTTGTCGCGCAGGGGCCGCAGACCGCCGGGCAGGTCGGGAGCTGGAAGGAGTACCGACCCAGCATCTCCTTATCTGGACACCTTCGAGTGATGCCAGAACCGGCGCCGTGGCGGGGGCGGTACAGGGCTCGTTACACCATCCGAGTGCAGGCTGGGGAGGCCGGTGTGCGGGTGGTCAAGGAACGCGATGGCGGTGTCGTTCGCCGGGTACGGCTGGTCGACGGTGATGGTGAGCCGGTCGCGTCGGCCTGCCGGTTCCTGGATCATCTGGTGGACCGGGGTTTCTCGCCGCACACGATCTGCGCGTACGCGTGCGACCTGCGGCGGCTGTTCACCTTCCTTGCTGCTGAGGGCATGGACTGGCGCCAGTTCCGGGGCCCGGATGCCTTGCGGCTGCTGGCGTTCCTACGGCGGGCACCGTCGCGCCGACCCGCCCAGCGACTCGGCCTGACGGTCGTGGTCGGCGGCTCGGAGGCACCGGGCAGCCTGCTCGCGCCGGTGACGGTGAACCGGATCCTGGCTGCTGTCTCCAGCTTCTACGACTGGGCGGTGGTCGCCGAGGAGTATGACGGCGATTCCCCGATGCAGATGCGCCTTGATCCGGCTCTCGCCCGGGTGCCGGACCGGCGCCAACCGTTCATGGGTCGCGCGAGCCGTCAGCAGCCCACCCGCCGCACGGTGACGGTCAAGCAGCCGCGGCGGCTGCCGCGCCCGGTGGACGAGGCGGTGCTGGAGAAGTTCATCGGCAGCTTGAAGCGGCTGCGGGACCTGGCGGTGTTCCTGCTGATGCTGGATGGCGGGCTGCGGCCGGGCGAGGTGCTGTCGCTGCACCTGGACGACATCTCCTACGGCCGCCGTCGGGTGACGGTCCGCAAGCGGGACGACCACCCGCGCGGGGTCCGCGGCAAGTCCCGCACCGAACGGGCCGTGGACCTGCACGAGGCTCGCACTCTGGACGCGGTCAGCCGCTATGTGATGCACGAGCGCCCGCTCGACGCGACCAGCCCGTTCGTGTTCCTGGTCGGCGGCAAGGGCACCCGCCGGCTGGAGCCGCTGGGCTACGACGCGGTGGTGCGGCTGTTCGCGCGGCCGGACCTGCGCGGCCTGATGACGTGGTCGATCAACTGGGACCGGTTCGGGAACTGGGAGTTCCAGAGGAACTTCGACGCCTACTTCGGCTGACCGCCCCCGGGGTGCGGCGGACCACCCGCCACACCCCGGCCAGCAGCACCGCCCCCAGGCACCAGCTGGCCACCACGTCCAGCGGCCAGTGGTAGCCCCGGCGCACCAGCCCGTAGGAGGCGCCCAGGACGAGGAGCGCACAGATGGCGACCAGTGCACGGCGTACGGCCGGCGCACGCAGCGCGCCGAACAGCAGCAGCGTCGCCGCGCCGTACGCGACGAGCGCCGTGGCGGTGTGACCGGAGGGGTAGTAGCCGACGGCCGGCGGCACCGCCGGAGTGCCGGGGCGGTCGGTCCACGCCTTCAGCGGCGCCACCAGAGCCGGCACCAGGACCATCGCCAGGGCGCCTACCAGCGGCGGCAGCCACCACCGGTCCACACCGCGCGCCCGCCCGTGCCACCCGACGTACGCCAGCGCGACGACGAGGACGGGCACGGCGACCTGCACGTTGCCGAGGTCGGACAGCAGCTCGGAGAGGCGGTCCGGGTGGACGAGCGCCCGGCTCAGCCGTTCGTCCACGCCGACCAGCGGGCCGTCGGCGACGACCTGCCAGGTGATCAGCGCGAAGAGGAGGACGGGGAGCCCGAGCAGCAGCATGGCGCACAGCTTGGCAAACACACCGAAGGGCCGGCACAAGGGGGGGAGTGTGCCGGCCCTTCGGTGAACCGCCGTCCCGGGTGCCGAGGCGGCCGTCCTGACCGGAACGCCGCGCGCCCCGGGGGGTTTGGGGCGGGCGACCGTCCGATCGGTGAGGACCCGGAACCCACGGGTTCCGGTTGTGTGCGCGAGGCACGACCAGGTCGAAGCTGGGGAAGCGTCGGCCTGAGATCCGCCCACAGTCCCCTGTGGGCGGGGTGTATCTCTCATCTGCGTAGAACCTACGGCAGGGGGTGCGCTCAGGACAGGGGCATCGGGGTCCTGCCATCCACCCCGCACACCTTCTTCACACGCTCTGCCGCTCCCCACGCCGGGCGTGCGAAACGCAGCTCAGACGCGCGTTCGGGCGCTCGCGCAGACGCGCGTTCTACAGGCGCGCGAAGCCCTGCTCGATGATGTCGAGGCCCTCGTTCAGCAGGTCGTCGCCGATCACCAGCGGCGGCAGGAAACGCAGCACGTTGCCGTAGGTGCCACAGGTCAGGACCAGCAGGCCCTCGGCGTGGCAGGCCTTGGCGAGCGCGGCGGTCGCCTCCGGGTCCGGCTCCTTGGTGGCGCGGTCCTTGACCAGCTCCACGGCGATCATCGCGCCGCGGCCCCGGACGTCGCCGATGACGTCGAACTTCTCGGCGATGGCGGTGAGGCGGGACTTCATGACCGCCTCGATGTGCTTGGCCCGGGCGTTGAGGTCCAGCTCCTTCATCGTCTCGATGGCACCGAGCGCGCCGGCGCAGGCCACCGGGTTGCCGCCGTAGGTGCCGCCGAGGCCGCCGGAGTGCGCGGCGTCCATGATCTCGGCGCGGCCGGTGACCGCGGCGAGCGGCAGGCCGCCCGCGATGCCCTTGGCGGTCGTGATCAGGTCCGGGACGATGCCCTCGTCCTCGCAGGCGAACCACTGGCCGGTGCGGCAGAAGCCGGACTGGATCTCGTCGGCGACGAAGACGATGCCGTTGTCCCGGGCGAACTCGCTGACGGCCGGCAGGAAGCCCTTGGCCGGCTCGATGAAGCCGCCCTCGCCGAGCACCGGCTCGATGATGATCGCCGCCACGTTCTCCGCGCCTACCTGCTTGCTGATCTGGTCGATCGCCTGGGCGGCGGCCTCCGGACCGGCGTTCTCCGGACCGGTCGGCCAGCGGTAGCCGTAGGCGACCGGTACGCGGTACACCTCGGGCGCGAAGGGCCCGAAGCCGTGCTTGTACGGCATGTTCTTCGCGGTCAGCGCCATCGTCAGGTTGGTCCGGCCGTGGTAGCCGTGGTCGAAGACGACGACCGCCTGCCGCTTGGTGTACGCACGGGCGATCTTGACGGCGTTCTCGACGGCCTCGGCGCCGCTGTTGAACAGCGCCGACTTCTTGGCGTGGTCGCCCGGCGTCAGCTCGGCCAGCGCCTCGGCGACGGCGACGTAGCCCTCGTAGGGCGTCACCATGAAACAGGTGTGCGTGAAGTCGGCGAGCTGCGCGGCGGCCTTGCGCACCACGGCCTCGGCGGAGGCGCCGACCGAGGTGACGGCGATGCCGGAACCGAAGTCGATCAGGCGGTTGCCGTCGACGTCCTCGATGATGCCGCCGCCGGCGCGCGCCGTGAAGACGGGCAGTACGGAGCCCACACCCTGCGCGACCACGGCCGTGCGCCGGGCCTGCAGCTCCTGCGACTTCGGGCCGGGGATGGCGGTGACGACGCGGCGCTCCTGCGGAAGTGCGGTCATGAGGGCTCCTGGGGTCTTGCGGGATCTTGCGGACTCTTGCCTTCTTTTCTCGCAGGCTAGGACCGGTGGGGTGGGGTGGGCATGCTCCATGTGGGCGTTGTCCGTGGTGTCGGTTGTCCGTCCTGGACATGTGTTGGACATACGACGGGTACGGCGACATCGGGACACGTCGGGGCGGGCCCGGCCGCGTATGCGGTGAACTCCCCTTGGGAGGGCGTTAGATTGGCTCGCTGATGGTGGACGGAGCGGCTGGTCAGGGGGCAAGGGCGATGGACAGCGACGGGAACCGGGACGCGCGGGGTACGCATGCGAATCCTGTGCCGCGTCCGGCGGGGCCTCCCGAGGTGCCCGCGGAGGCGCCCGGGGTGCCGCCGCGACCCTCCCGGGCACCCGGGATGCCGGGCGTGCCGCCGCTGCCCGACGGCTCCGCGTTCCTGTCCTGGCTGCGCACCCCGCGACCGGAGACGCTGCCCGGCGTGTGGCGGTTCGGACACCGGCCGCGGCCGCAGGAGGAGCCCGAGCGGGTGCCGGGACGGCAGCTGGTGAGCGGCGCGGTGATCGCCTTCCTGGTCGGCTGGCTGATCTGGTCCCTGCTGTGGAACGGCTACCTGGGCGGCTGGTGGCTGCTGCCCCTGTACGCGATGATCCCGGACTCCTGGGCCGAGCCGCACAGCTTCGGCTCGGTCGTGGCCGTCTACGCCTACTACGCCCTGATCGCCGGCATCATCATGGTCGGCGTCGGCCGGCTCGGCCGCTGGGACGAGATCTGGCGGCGTTACGGCCCGCCCGCCTGGCGCCCCGCCACCCAGGCCGCCGGACCCCCGCCCGCCCCCGAGGAGGACCCCGCCGCCTGGCCCGCGCTCCGCGCCGCCGGCGCGGTCGAAGCCGCCGAGCGGCTCGCCACCGAAGCGCGCCAGGGGCTGATGCGGGACGTCGACCACGCCCGCATCGCGCGGGCCTGGCAGGGCGTGCAGCGCGGCCGGCACAGCCTGGCCACCTTCACCGGCGCGGTGCTCGGCGCGGGCGCCGGCGCCTGCCCGCACCCCTCGGGCGACCGCGACCTGCCCGCCCGGCGGGCCCGGCACGACCTGGTCACCGGACAGGTGCGCATCGGCACCGCCGCCGACGACGCCCGCAACCCCTACGCCTACCGCGGCACCGGCCTCGCCCTCGGCCCCGACCTGCTCGGCACCTCCCTGCTGGCCGTCGGCCCGGCGGGCTCCGGCAAGACCGGCAGCGTGGTCCGGCCGCTCACCGAGTCGCTGTGCCTGCACGCGCTCGCCGGGCGGGCCGCGGTCGTCGTGGTCGGCGCCGCCGGCGCGGACCTCGGCCCCGCCGACGCCTACGACGTCGTCGTACGGATCGGACACCCGGACTCCGTGTACGACCTCGACCTGTACGGCGGCACCACCGACCCGGACGAGGCCGCGGTCGTGCTCGCCGAAGCCCTGGCCGGCGACCTCGCCGACCCGCATCCGGGCAGCGACACCCGCCGCTCCACCACCGTCCTCGCCCAGCTGCTCGGCCCCTTCCGCGCGGTGCACGGCCGCTTCCCCGGCGTACCGGAGCTGCGGCAACTGCTCGACGGGACACCCGGACCGCTGGCCGAACTGCGGCAGGGCCTGCGGGCGGCGGGGCAGGAGTCCCTGCTGCGCGAGCTGGACGCGCGCGAGCGGCAGCTGGGCCACCCCGGAGACGTGGGCGGAGTGCTGGCCGACCGGGTGGCGCTTCTCGACCGGCCGGCCTTCGCGCCCTTCTTCGACACCTCGGGGCAGTCCCGGCCCTTCTCCCTCAAGGCCCTCGACCACCCGGTGCGGGTCCGCATCGACCTGCCGGAACGCGGTCACGCCGACGCCTCCCGGATGCTGGCACGGCTGGTCCTCGCCCAGTTCACGGCGAGCGTCTCGGTACGGGAGGACCGGTCGCTGTTCGCCTGCCTGGTGCTGGACGACGCGAGCGGGGTGGTGACACCGGAGGCGGTACGGGGCGTGCAGCGGCTGCGCTCGGCGGGCGCCGGCGCCGTGCTGACCCTGCGCACCCTGGACGACGTACCGCGACCGCTGCGCGGGCCGCTGCTCGGAGCCATCGGCTGCCGCATGGCACTGTCCGGGCTCACCCCCTGGGACGGCCAGGACTTCGCCGAGGTGTGGGGCAAGGAGTGGACCGAGGCCCGCGACGTCACCGACCGGCAGATCATCGCCGAGACCCCGGCGGGCAAGGCCGCGCACATGCTGCGCCGGGTGATCACCGGGAAGGCGCCCACCGCGCGGGCGGTCACCGTCCGGCAGGTCGAGCGTGAGCGCTGGTCGGCGTCCGAGCTGGCGCACGCCGTGCCGGCCGGGCACGCGGTGCTGTCGCTGACCACCGTCAAGGGCGAGCACGCGCCGCCGCTGCTGGTGGACCTGCGCGGGTGACCGTCCGGGCCGGGCGCCCGGGGACCGTACAGTGAGGCAGAATCGACACAGGTCGTTCATACGCGGCGGCCAAAAGATCACAGGCACCTCACACCACTGACACGGATCCGAAGGCCCAGGACCCCATGCGCCCCACGCTCGCCTCGCTCGTCCACCACTCGGCGCTCAAACTGACCGTACGCGCGGGCGAGGACCGTCTGGACACCCCGGTGCGCTGGGCCCACGTCAGCGAACTCGCCGACCCCGTGCCCTACATGGAGGGCGGGGAACTGCTGCTGATCACCGCCCTCAAGCTGGACGCCGAGGACCCCGAGGCGATGCACCGGTACGTCAAGCGATTGGCGGACGCCGGAGTGGTCGGCCTCGGATTCGCCGTCGGCGTCAACTACGACGACATCCCCGGCGCACTGGTCGACGCGGCCCGGCAGGAGGGCCTGCCGCTCCTGGAGGTGCCCCGCCGCACGCCCTTCCTCGCCATCAGCAAGGCCGTGTCCGCCGCGATCGCCGCCGACCAGTACCGGGCCGTCACCGCCGGCTTCGCCGCCCAGCGGGAGCTGACCAGGCGGGCGCTGACCGACGGTCCGGAGGGGCTGCTGGCCGCGCTCGCCGCACAGGTCGACGGGTGGGCGGCGCTGTACGACGCCTCGGGCGCCGTCGTCGCCACGGCGCCCGATTGGGCGGGGCGCAGGGCCGGCCGGCTCACCGCCGACGTGCGGCGGCTGCGCGAGCGGCCCGCGCCCGCCTCCGCCGTGGTCGGCGGGGCCGAGGACCCCGAGCAGCCCGAGCACCCCGATCACACGGACCGGGTCGAACTGCACTCCCTCGGCACCTCCCGCAGGCCCCGCTCCGCCCTCGCCGTCGGCACCGCCGCCGCCCTCGGCACCGCCGAGCGGTACGCCGTGCACTCGGCCGTCGCCCTGCTGACACTCACCACGGAACGCTCGCGCTCCCTGCACGAGGCCGCACTGCGCATCGACGAGGCCGTGCTGCGCATGCTGCTGGCCGGCGAACCGGACCACGCGCGGACGGTCGCCGGGGACCTGTACGGCGGCCTGCTGGACGCGCCCTTCCGGATCATCGTCGCCGAGTCGGCGCCGGCGTCCGCCGCGCGGGCACACGGGCGCGGGCCCGCCGCGGGCACCGGCGGCGACCGGCTGGGCGCGCTCGCCGAGGTCGTGGAGTCCGCGGCGGCCCGTGCCGGGGAGGCGGTGCTGGCCGTCCCCGAGGGCGGGCGGCTGGTGGTGCTCGCCACGGACGGGGGCGCGGCCGTCGCCGCCTGCGTCGAGTACGCGTCGGCGCTGGAGTCCGGCCGTCCGGCGCCGGACCCGGCGGGCGGTGACGAGGACGGCCTGACCGTCGGCCTGTCGGCGCCGTCCGGGCCCATCGCCGCGTCCGCCGCCTACAAGCAGGCCGAGCAGGCCCTGTCGGTGGCCCGCCGGCGCGGACGCGTCTGCGTGGAGCACGAACACCTGGCGGCCGGATCGGTGCTGCCGCTGCTCGCGGACGACGCGGTGCGCGCCTTCGCCGACGGCCTGCTCCGGGCGCTGCGCGACCACGACGCGACCGGCCGGGGCGACCTGGTGGCGTCCCTGCGCGCGTGGCTCTCCCGCCACGGCCAGTGGGACGCGGCCGCGGCCGACCTCGGCGTCCACCGCCACACGCTGCGCTACCGGATGCGGCGCGTGGAGGAGATCCTCGGCCGGTCCCTGGACGACCCGGACGTACGGATGGAGCTGTGGTTGGCGCTGAAGGCGACGTCGGCCGAGTAAGCCCGTCCGGCGTTTGAGGACGAGGCCGTCCAGGCCGAAGCGGGGGTCTGGGGGCGGCAGCCCCCAGGTTCGGGACGGGAAGGGGCGGCGGGGCGAAAACCCTCTCTCCCGCACCCCACCTGGCCGCTACGTCGAACAACCCACGCCCACCACTACACCCCGGACAAACGCCCCCCACCGCCCCCCGCCCTACCGTGGACCCCGCACCCCCGTACACACCCCCAACGCGGAAGGGCCGGGACTCGACAATGACTTCCACCCATGCCTTCTGGCTCGCCGGCCGCCAGGCCACCGGCAAGGCCGCCTTCGACGTCACGTCCCCCTGGGACGGCAGCCGGGTCGGCGCGGTGAGCGTGCCGACCGATGCCCAGGTCGAGGAGGCCGTGGCCGCCGCGTACGCCGTACGGGACGAGTTCGCCGCCACCCCCGCCCACGTCCGCGCCGCCGCGCTGGACCACGTCAGCCGCCGGCTGGCCGAGCGCACCGAGGAGATCGCCCGCCTGATCTCCGCCGAGAACGGCAAGCCGGTCAAGTGGGCCCGCGGCGAGGTCGGCCGCGCGGTCTCCGTCTTCCGCTTCGCGGCCGAGGAGGCCCGCCGCTTCAACGGCGGCGAGGCCCAGCGCCTGGACACCGACGCCGGCGGTCAGGGCCGGCTCGCGCTGACCCGCCGCTTCCCGAAGGGCGTCGTCCTGGGCATCGCGCCCTTCAACTTCCCCCTCAACCTCTGCGCGCACAAGATCGCCCCCGCGATCGCCGCGGGCGCGCCGATCATCCTCAAGCCGGCCCCGGCCACCCCCCTCTCCGGCCTGGTCCTCGGCGAGCTGCTGGCCGAGACCGAGCTGCCGGCCGGCTCCTGGAGCATCCTCCCGGTGCCCAACGACCGCATGCCGGCCCTCGTCCAGGACGAGCGGCTGCCGGTCATCTCCTTCACCGGCTCCGAGACCGTCGGCTACGCGATCATGGACTCGGTGCCGCGCAAGCACTGCACCCTGGAGCTGGGCGGCAACGGCGCGGCCGTGGTCCTCGGCGACTGGGCGAGCGACGCCGACCTGGACCGGGCCGCGCAGCGCATCGCGGCCTTCTCCAACTACCAGGGCGGCCAGTCCTGCATCTCGGTGCAGCGCGTGATCGCCGACGCCGCCGTGTACGACCGCCTGCTGCCGCGCGTCGTCGCCGCCGTCGAGGCCCAGGTGACCGGCGACCCGAACGACGACGCGACGGACGTCGGCCCGCTGGTCAGCGAGGCCGCCGCCGAGCGCGTCGAGGCGTGGGTGCGGGAAGCCGTCGACGCGGGCGCCACGCTGCACACCGGCGGCAAGCGCGACGGCGCCTCGTACGCCCCGACCGTGCTCACCGGCCTGCCGGCCGACGTCACGCTCGCCCGCGAGGAGGTCTTCGGCCCGGTGCTCAGCGTGCAGAAGGCCGACGGCGAGGCCGAGGCGTTCGCCGCCGTCAACGACTCCAAGTACGGCCTCCAGGCGGGCGTGTTCACCCACGACCTCCAGACCGCCTTCCGCGCCCACCGCGCCCTGGAGGTCGGCGGCGTCGTCATCGGCGACGTCCCCTCCTACCGGGCCGACCAGATGCCGTACGGCGGTGCCAAGCAGTCCGGCGTGGGCCGCGAGGGCGTCCGGTTCGCGATGGACGACTACACCTACGAGCGCGTGCTGGTCCTGACGGACCTCGCTCTCTGAGGCACCCCTGGAAGACCGGCGGCCCGAACCCACTGTGCGGGGGTTCGGGCCGCCGGTGCGTGCAGGCTCCGGCCTACCCGGCGTCGAGCTGGTGGTCGGCCCACACGTAGGTCTCCGGCAGCAACTCGGCGACGGGAACGGCCCGCAGACGGTCGCCGCCGCCGACGAACACCCTGAGCGCGGGGAAGTAGTCGAGCAGCACCTGACGGCACCGCCCGCACGGCGGGACGACACCCCGCTCCCGGTCGCCCACGGCGACGATCGTGTCCAGCTCGTAGGCGCCCTGGGCCGCAGCCGCGCCGACGACGACCAGCTCGGCGCAGGGGCCGCCGGTGAAGTGGTAGGCGTTGACCGCCGTGACGATCCGGCCGTCCCGGGCGCGGGCGGCGGCCGCCATGGTGTGGTTGTCGCCCCGGCAGCGGGTGCGGGCGACGTCCGTCGCGGCCTCGACGAGTTCGTGGTCGACGGGGTGGGTCTGCGCGGTCATCCTCTTCGCCTTCCTCTGGTGTCCGCCGACGGTGCCCCCGGACGCCGCGCACGCGCAAGCGGATACGGCGACGCGCGTTTGGCGATGCGCGGCCGTCGGGTCAGTCCCGGCCCGGCACCGCCCCCGGCCGGGCCGCGGCTTCGATGCCGAGCAGGTCGAGCAGCGTCGTGTGGGCGTGGTCCCAGGTCCATTCGGCACGCACCCACTCTCGGCCCCTGCCGCCCATCGCGCGGGCCTCGGCGGGGTTGCGCAGCAGTCTGATCAGCCGGTCCGCCGTCGCGGCCACCGAGCGCCCGTCGACGACATGCCCCGTCCGGCCGTCGCGCACGGCGTCCGGCGCGCCGCCCGAGTCGCCCGCCACGACCGGGAGTCCGGCCGCGGCGGCCTCCAGGTACACGATGCCCAGCCCTTCCACCTCCAGGCCGCCCCTGCGGGTACGGCACGGCATCGCGAAGACGTCGGCGGCGGCGTAGAACGGCGGGAGCGTGTGGTGGGGGTGCCCGTCGGCCAGTACGACCGCGTCCATGACGCCCTCGCGCAGGGCGAGTCGACGCAGTTCGGGCGCGTACGGGCCGTCGCCCACGAGGAGCAGTACGGCGTCCGGGACCGCCCTGCGGACCCAGGGCATGGCCTTGATCAGCGTGTCCTGCCCTTTGCGCGGGACCATCCTGGCCGTGCACAGGATCACCGGACGGTGCCCCAGGCCGTACCGGGTCCTGACCGGCCCGCCGTCCACCGCGGGGTGGAAGGCGTCGGTGTCCACGCCGGGGGCCAGGCGGGCGGTGCGGGTCCCGGGCGCGAGGGCCGCCTCGACGGGCCCGCGGGTGCTCTCGCCCAGCCAGGTCACCGTGTCCACCCGCGTGCCGATGCGGCGCAGCAGGCCCCGGGTGCCGGGCGTGTGGGCCCACCACACCTCGTGGCCGTGGGTGGTGGCGACGGCGGTACGGATCCCCGCCGTACGCCTCAGCCGGTCCGCCATCAGCCCGAGGGGCGCCGCCGCGCCGAACCACACCCGGTCGCAGCCGTACCGCCGGGCCACGGACGCGGCGTGCGCGGTGGCGCGGGGCGTGGGCAGCAGGGTGCGGGCCCGGTGGCGGATCACCGGGTACGGGAAGGGGGCGCCGTCCCGCGCCGGGTCCGCCGCCGAGGTGAGGACGACCACCTCGTCGGGCGGGAAGCGGTCGGCCAGTTCCCGGACGAAGGTCTCGATGCCGCCCTGCCGGGGCGGGAAGTCGTTGGTGACGATCAGCGTGCGGGGGCGGTTTCCGCCGCGGGAGTCGCGTGTCATGCGGGGGCCTTCTCTCCGGTGGGGGCGGGCTCCCGGGCGGGGACGACAGGGATCACGCGCGGCGGTGTGCGCAGCGCCAGCGCCCCGAGGACCAGCGGATACACCAGGTAGCCGAAGCGGGTCGCCGGCATCAGGGCCGTCGCCAGGCCCAGACCGAGCGCGAGCCGCGCGGCCGCCGCCCGCACCGTTCCCGGCGGACGCAGCGCGAGCGAGAGGGCGATCAGCAGCGCGCCCGTCGCGAGGAGCGCGAGGGCGATCGCCGTGCCGCCGGGGACGTACGACGCGAGCAGGTGTCCGGGCAGTGGACTCCCGGCGGGGGAGACGGCCGCGGTGAGGCCGAGCGGGAAGGCGACGACGTTGCGGTGGAAGCCGGCGGGGTCGGCGAGCGCGAAGGGCAGTACCGCCGCCATCGCGGTGCCCAGACCCACGGCAGCGCACCGCAGCGCGGACCGCCCGCCCCGGCTCACGGCGATGAGCGCGAGCGCCACCGGCAGCGCGGGCCAGGCCGTCCACTTGAGCGCTGCGGCGGCCCCGAGCGCCAGACCGGCCAGGCCCGCCCGCCCCCGCCCGGCCAGCGCGACGCCGAGGCACATCAGCCCGGCCACCGGCAGGTCGACACCGCCCACCGCGAACGGCAGCGCCACCAACGGGCAGGCGAACAGCCGGGCGCGGACCAGGCCGACGGCGGCGAGGCAGGCGACGAACGCGCCCCCCAGCCACCAGCGGGCGTCCCCGGGCAGCACGCCGAAGAGCGCCATCCCCGGCAGATAGGGGTTGAAGTCGCCGACGGCCACGGGGGCGGAGACGTACGGGCTCCCGGTCGTCAGCAGCAGCTGCCCCGACCGTTCGACGACGGTGACCTCCGACTGCGCGAGCCCCGCCGCCACCAGACCGGCGAGCGGTACCAGGACGGCCCCCAGCACGGCGACGGCACGGGCCGCGCGGCGCGGCCGGGAACCGGACGACAGCAGCGCCGCGAGCGCGTACCCGGCCCCCGCCGTCCACCCCCACACCCGGTGCGTGCCCACGTCCGAGGCGAGCGCGAAGCCCGGCGCGACCACCGCGCACCCGGCCCACGCACAGCGCTCCAGTCGCCCCGCGGAGTACGTCGCGACCCGCTGTCCAAGACTCTTCCCCATGTCCGCCGACGCTACGAACGCGCAGCTCGCACGGCGTCAACCGAGGCTCCGCACCTGGGACTCAACCCGTGGTACGACATCCGCCGCCGGACTCCACCCGAGCGGTGACGCGCGGCCCCGCCCCGGCCGGGATCATGGGCCGCATGAGTGTGCCGCTGCAGCGGCGGGTCCGCGACTGGATCGCCGCACCCGCCTACCCCTGGGTCACCGGTGCCGTCGTGACCGCCGGAGCGGTCGCCGAGCTGATCGTCATCCCCGCGGGCGTGACGACCACGGTCGGGGTGCTCGTCTCGGCCGCCTCACTGATGTGGCGGCGCTCCTTCCCGCCGATCGCCGTGCTCACCGTGGCCGCGGGACTCCTCGGCTTCGCCGGCGACATCAACCTGTACGTCTCGATCATGGTGAGCGGACTGATCGGCTGCTACTGCCTCGGCCGGCGCCGGGTGCTGCACCCGGCGCTGACCGTCGCGGGCGGCGCGCTCGGCGCCCTCTGCGTGAACCTGGTGCACATCAACACCTGGTCGCGGATGGACCTGCCGGTGCCGGCGCTGTGGGAGAAGGGCTCGCTCAGCCTGTTCGCAGAGTCGTTCCTGCTGACGGTGGTCGTCTTCGGCGCCGTCATGATGGGTGACGCGGTGCGCTCCCGCGAGGAGACCCGCACCGAACGGCACCTGGCCCAGGCCCGCATGATCGCGATGGAGCGGCAGCAGGCCGCCGAGGCCGAACGGGCCGCCATCGCCCGTGAACTGCACGACATCGTCTCGCACTCGGTGTCGATGATCGCCGTCCAGGCCGAGAGCGCCACCTACACCACCCCCGGACTCACCCCCGAGGCCCGCGACGGCTTCCAGCAGATCGCCGCCACCGCCCGCTCCTCGATGGCCGAACTGCGCCGCCTGCTCGGCGTGTTGCGCACCCCCCAGAGTAACCCCCAGGGCGAAGCGGCCCTCACCGCACCGCAGCCGACCCTCGACCACCTCGCCGAACTGGTCGAGCAGCACCGGGCGGTGGGCGGCGTGGCCGAGCTGCGGATCACCGGGGAGCGGGTGACGCTGCCCGCCGCATGGGAACTGTCCGCCTACCGGATCACCCAGGAGGCGCTGACCAACACACGCAAGCACGCGCCCGGTGCCCGTACCGTGGTGGAGGTCGACTACGGCGCCGGCCGGCTCTTCACCCTCCGCGTCCGCGACGACGGCCCCGGCTGCGGCGCCGGCTCCGGTCCCGGCGCGGGGCACGGTCTGACCGGGATGCGGGAGCGGGCGGCCCTGGTCGGGGGGCGGCTCAGCGCCGGGGCGGGCCCGGACGGCGGGTTCCTGGTGGAGGCTGAGCTTCCGTGGGGGAGCGGGTGAACCCGGTGGCAGGAGAGAGGGGAACGGGTGTGATCAGGGCACTGGTCGCCGACGACCAGGCGGTCGTCCGCACCGGCTTCGTGAACCTCCTGGGCACCCAGGAGGACATCGAGGTCGTCGGCGAGGCGGCGGACGGGGTTCAGGCGGTCCGGGTGGCCGCCGAGACCCGGCCCGACCTCGCTCTCCTCGACATCCGTATGCCGCACCGGAACGGCATCGAGGCGGCCCGCGAGATCCTGGCCGCCTCCGGCGGCACGACGAAGGTCCTGATGCTGACGACCTTCGGTCTCGACGAGTACGTGTACGACGCCCTCGCCGCCGGGGCGGGCGGCTTCCTGCTCAAGGACGCCACCTTCCCCGAACTGCTGCACGCGGTCCGGGTGGTGGCGGCCGGCGACGCGCTGCTCTCGCCCGGCATCACCAAGCGGCTGATCGCCGAGTTCGTCCACGCGCGCGGGTCCCGGCTGCCGGTCCACGCGGCCGGTGACCTCACCGTCCGGGAGACGGAGGTGCTGACCCTGATCGCGCGGGGCCTGTCCAACGCGGAGATCGCGGGCCGCCTCACCATCACCGACCACACCGTGAAGACCCACATCAACCGGGTGTTCGCGAAGCTGGAACTGCGCGACCGGGCCCAGGCCGTGATCGTGGCCTACGAACTGGGCCTGGTCCGGGCGGGCGGCGGACCCTCAGCCGGAGAAGCCGACGTGCGCGAGCCGCACTGAGCCGCGCAGCCTGACCCGGACGTCATGGACGCCCCTGGCGGTGAACGCGCCGTCGAGGTCCACGTAGTCGTACGGTCCACATCTGGGGCTCCGGCGCCGGCGGCCAGTGCGTCTGGGCCAACTCCGGCACCAACTGGGGCGCCTGGGCCGACCACCCCGCCACGGGCGGCATCAAGTCCTACCCCAACGCCAGAAGGTGATCAACAAGCCGATCACATCCCTCGGCCCGCTCGGCAGCCCACAGGGTTCCGTCGCCCTCGGCGGCCACTCCTGGAACGTCTACAAGGGCAGCAACGGCGCCAACGAGGTCTTCTCGTTCCTGCGCACCTCGGACTCCGGCTCCGGCACGGTCGATATCCTGCCGATCCTGAAGTGGATCAAGGACACCAAGGGCTGGATGGGCGACGAGACCATCGGTGACGTGCAGTGCGGCTACGAGATCACCTCGTCCGCCGGCGGCCTCGACTTCATCACCAACAACCTGACGGTCAGCGGCGGCTGACCCACCGCACCCCGGCCCGGGGGCCGGCCCCCGCGCTCACGACCGCGCGGGCGCCGGTCCCGAGCTGGCCCGGACGGTCAGCTCCGGCGCGAGCAGCACGACCTCGTCGCTCCCGCGTCCGTCGAGCTTGGCGATCAGCTGCTGCACGGCCTGCCGGCCCATCTCCTGCGCGGGCAGGGCGACCGAGGTGAGCCGCACCGAGGCATGGGTGGCGACCTGCTCCGGGCAGACCGCGACCACCGACACGTCCTCGGGCACCGCACGGCCCTGCCGGCGCAGCAGCGAGAGCAGCGGCTCGATGGCCGACTCGTTCTGGACGACGAAGCCCGTGGTGTCCGGACGTTCGTCGAAGACCCGGGCGAGGGTCGCGGCCATCGCGTCGTACCCGCCCTCGCAGGGCCGGTGCAGCAGCCGCAGGCCCAGCTCCCGTGCCCGGGCGCGCAGCCCGTCGAGGGTGCGTTCGGCGAAGCCGGTGTGCCGTTCGTAGACCGCCGGGGCCTCGCCGATGACGGCGATGTCGCGGTGGCCCAGCCGCGCCAGATGCTCCACGCACAGCGCGCCGGTTGCCCCGAAGTCGAGGTCGACGCAGGTCAGCCCTTCGGTGTCGGCCGGCAGACCGATCAGCACCGACGGCCGGTCGGTGCCCCGCAGCAGGGGCAGCCGTTCGTCGTCCAGCTCGACGTCCATCACGATCATCGCGTCGGCCAGCCCGCTGCCGGTGACGCGGCGCACCGCGTCGGGGCCCTCCTCGCCGGTGAGCAGCAGGACGTCGTACCCGTGGGTGCGCGCGGTCGTGGCGACGGCGATGGCGATCTCCATCATCACCGGCACGTACATGTCCCTGCGCAGTGGGATCATGAGCGCGATGATGTTCGACCTGCTGCTGGCCAGGGCACGGGCGCCGGCGTTCGGGTGGTAGCCGAGCGTGCGGATGCTCTCCTCGACCCGCTGCCGGGTGGTGGTGGAGATGGACCGCTTGCCGCTGAGGACATAGCTCACCGTGCTCGCGGAGACTCCGGCGTGCTGGGCGACCTCGGCGAGGGTGACCATCCAGCTCTCCAAGTATTGTGAAGCGCTTCGACAGCGCGCGGGGTGGACAGGTGCGGGGGAGGGTGGTTCGACAGTAGCCCCCGGCGGGGATGGGTGTCCATAGTCTGTCGAAGCGCTTCGATAGCGTACTCCTCCGCTTTTCCACTCCGGGCGTCCCGCCGCGGTATCGGCCGAACGGCCGCACGAAGGGTGGTGAGGTCGCCCCGGATCGGGTACATACGATCGGGTAGCACCGACTAGTAACGTACGTCCGCAAGTTCGCGCAGGACGAATCGTTGAGGTGAGCCTCATGTCCGCAGCAACCACCCCCTCCTCCCGGCCCACGGTCACCGAGCGTGAGGCCCGCCAGGTCGCCGAGGCGGCCCGCGAACAGGACTGGCGCAAGCCCAGCTTCGCCAAGGAGCTGTTCCTCGGCCGCTTCCGCCTCGACCTCATCCACCCCCACCCGTTGCCGGCCGACGACGACGTCCAGCGCGGCGAGGAGTTCCTCGCCAAGCTGCGCGACTTCTGCGAGACGAAGATCGACGGATCCGTGATCGAGCGCGACGCGCGCATCCCGGACGAGGTGATCACGGGGCTGAAGGAGCTGGGCGCCTTCGGCATGAAGATCGACACCAAGTACGGCGGTCTCGGCCTGACCCAGGTCTACTACAACAAGGCCCTCGCCCTGGTCGGATCCGCGAACCCGGCGATCGGCGCGCTGCTCTCCGCCCACCAGTCGATCGGCGTGCCCCAGCCGCTGAAGATGTTCGGCACCCAGGAGCAGAAGGACACGTTCCTGCCGCGCTGCGCCCGCACCGACATCTCGGCGTTCCTGCTGACCGAGCCGGACGTCGGCTCCGACCCGGCCCGGCTGGCCACCACCGCCGTCCGGGACGGCGACGACTACGTCCTCGACGGCGTGAAGCTCTGGACGACCAACGGCGTCGTCGCCGATCTGCTCGTCGTGATGGCCCGCGTCCCGAAGTCCGAGGGCCACAAGGGCGGCATCACCGCCTTCGTCGTCGAGGCCGCCTCCGAGGGCGTCACGGTCGAGAACCGCAACGCCTTCATGGGCCTGCGCGGCCTGGAGAACGGCGTCACCCGCTTCCACCAGGTGCGCGTCCCCGCCGCCAACCGCATCGGCCCCGAGGGCGCCGGCCTCAAGATCGCCCTCACCACCCTCAACACCGGCCGCCTCTCGCTGCCCGCCATGTGCGTCGGCGCCGGCAAGTGGTGCCTGAAGATCGCCCGCGAGTGGTCGGCGGTGCGTGAGCAGTGGGGCAAGCCGGTCGCGCTGCACGAGGCGGTCGGCTCGAAGATCTCCTTCATCGCGACGACCACCTTCGCGCTGGAGGCGGTCCTCGACCTCTCCTCCCAGATGGCCGACGAGGACCGCAACGACATCCGCATCGAGGCGGCTCTCGCCAAGCTCTACGGCTCCGAGATGGCCTGTCTGATGGCCGACGAGCTGGTCCAGATCCGCGGCGGCCGCGGCTTCGAGACCGCGGCCTCCCTGGAGGCGCGGGGCGAGCGGGCCGTGCCCGCCGAGCAGATCCTGCGCGACCTGCGCATCAACCGCATCTTCGAGGGCTCCACCGAGATCATGCACCTGCTGATCGCGCGGGAGGCCGTCGACGCCCACCTCTCGGTCGCCGGCGACCTGATCGACCCCGACAAGACCCTGGCCGACAAGGCGAAGGCGGGCGCGCAGGCCGGCGTCTTCTACGCCAAGTGGCTGCCGAAGCTCGTCGCCGGACCGGGCCAGCTCCCGCGCTCCTACGCCGACTTCCACCCCTCCGGCCACCCCGACCTCGCCGCCCACCTGCGCTACGTCGAACGCACCGCCCGCAAACTGGCCCGCTCCACCTTCTACGCCATGTCCCGCTGGCAGGGCCGGATGGAGACCAAACAGGGCTTCCTGGGCCGGATCGTCGACATCGGCGCGGAGCTGTTCGCGATGAGCGCCGCCTGCGTCCGCGCCGAACACCTGCGCGCCGCCGACGAACACGGCCGCGAGGCCTACCAGCTCGCCGACGCCTTCTGCCGCCAGTCCCGGATCCGCGTCGAGGAACTCTTCGGCCGCCTCTGGAGCAACACCGACGACCTGGACCACAAGGTCGTCAAGGGCGTGCTGGGCGGCGCGTACGAGTGGCTCGAACAGGGCATCGTCGACCCGTCGGGCAACGGCCCCTGGATCGCGGACGCCGCACCCGGTGCTTCCCAACGGGAGAACGTCCACCGCCCCATCCGCTGAGCGAAGCAGCCGCGGGGCGGGGGCCCCGGCGCGGGCCCCCCCCCCCGCCCCCCCCCCCCCCCCCCCGGCCGGGGGGCCGCGCTGCACCCCGTCGGCGG
>NZ_JBHXNW010000039.1:0-7721 GCF_042717365.1 Streptomyces sp. NPDC058534 | reverse complement strand
GCGCCCCCGCCCACGGGGGGACTCCCACTCGGACAAGCCCCCCCGCCCCCCCGGGCTCCGCGCCCCCCGGGGCTCCCGGCCCCCCGGGGGGCCCCCGCAGCCCGGCACGCCCCCCGCGACACCCGTGCGAGGGACGCGCTGTCCTCCCGGAGGGCCGTTGCGGCCACAATGGAGGGATGAGCGACAGTCCAGCCCCACTCGCCGACCCCCACCTCGTCTACGACCCGGTGGCGGGCGACGGCCCGAAGGACGTGGTGGTCCTCGGGTCCACCGGGTCGATCGGGACCCAGGCCATCGACCTCGTGCTGCGCAACCCGGACCGCTTCCGGGCCACCGGCCTGTCCGCCAACGGCGGCCGGGTCGGCCTCCTCGCCGAGCAGGCGCACCGGCTGAGGCCGCGGACCGTCGCCGTCGCCCGCGAGGACGTCGTCCCCGCGCTGCGCGAGGCACTGAGCGCCCGGTACGGCGGCCGGGACCCGCTCCCGGAGATCCTCGCGGGACCGGACGCGGCGACCCGGCTGGCCGCCTCCGACTGCCACACCGTCCTCAACGGCATCACCGGCTCCATCGGACTCGCTCCGACCCTCGCCGCCCTGGAGGCCGGCCACACCCTCGCGCTGGCCAACAAGGAATCGCTCATCGTCGGCGGCCCGCTGGTCAAGGCCCTCGCCAAGCCGGGGCAGATCATCCCGGTCGACTCCGAGCACGCCGCCCTCTTCCAGGCCCTGGCCGCCGGCACCCGCGCCGACGTCCGCAAGCTGGTCGTCACCGCCTCCGGCGGCCCGTTCCGGGGCCGTACGAAGGACGAGCTGGCGGCCGTCACCGTCGAGGACGCCCTCGCCCACCCCACCTGGGCCATGGGCCCGGTGATCACGATCAACTCCGCCACCCTGGTCAACAAGGGCCTGGAGGTGATCGAGGCCCACCTGCTCTACGACATTCCCTTCGACCGCATTGAGGTGGTCGTGCACCCGCAGTCGTATGTCCACTCGATGGTTGAGTTCACGGACGGATCGACCCTGGCCCAGGCGACGCCCCCCGACATGGGCGGGCCCATCGCCATCGGCCTCGGCTGGCCCGAACGCGTCCCCGACGCCGCCCCCAGCTTCGACTGGGGCAAGGCCTCCACCTGGGAGTTCTTCCCGCTCGACAACGAGGCCTTCCCCTCGGTGAACCTGGCCCGGCACGTCGGCGAGCTCGCGGGCACGGCCCCGGCGGTGTTCAATGCCGCCAACGAGGAGTGCGTCGAGGCGTTCCGCTCCGGCGCGCTGCCGTTCCTCGGGATCATGGAGACCGTCACGCGGGTGGTCGAGGAGCACGGCACCCCCCGTACGGGAACCTCGCTCACCGTCGCGGACGTCCTCGAAGCGGAGACCTGGGCACGCGCCCGGGCCCGGCAACTGGCGGCACAGACGGCGGAGGCCCGTGCATGACGACCCTGATGTTCATCCTCGGCATAGTCCTCTTCGCCGTCGGCCTGCTGTTCTCCATCGCCTGGCACGAACTGGGCCACCTCTCCACGGCCAAGCTCTTCGGCATCCGGGTGCCGCAGTACATGGTCGGCTTCGGACCGACGCTCTTCTCGCGGAAGAAGGGTGAGACCGAGTACGGCGTCAAGGCCATCCCGTTCGGCGGCTACATCCGCATGATCGGCATGTTCCCGCCCGGCCCCGACGGCCGGGTGGAGGCCCGCTCCACCTCGCCCTGGCGCGGGATGATCGAGGACGCCCGCTCGGCCGCCTTCGAGGAACTCCAGCCCGGCGACGAGAAGCGCCTGTTCTACACGCGCAAGCCGTGGAAACGGGTCATCGTGATGTTCGCGGGCCCGTTCATGAACCTCATCCTGGCGGTGGTGCTGTTCCTCACCGTCCTCATGGGCTTCGGCATCTCGCAGCAGACCACCACCGTCAGCTCCGTCTCCCAGTGCGTCATCTCACAGACGGAGAACCGCGACGACTGCACCAAGTCCGACCCGGCCTCCCCGGCCGCGGCGGCCGGTCTGCGCGCGGGCGACAAGATCCTCGCCTTCGACGGCGTACGCACCGACGACTGGGACAGGCTGTCCAACCTGATCCGCGCCAACCCCGGCGAGCAGGTGCCGGTCGTCGTCGAGCGCAAGGGTGAGGAGATCACCCTGAACGCGACCATCGCCACCAACCAGGTCGCGAAGAAGGACGCGAACGGGCAGATCGTCGAGGGCGAGTACGTCACCGCCGGCTTCCTCGGCTTCAGCGCCGCCACCGGCGTGGTGAAGCAGGACTTCGGCCAGTCGGTGACCTGGATGGGCGACCGGATCGGCGACGCCGTCGACTCCCTCGCGGCCCTGCCCGCCAAGGTCCCCGCCCTGTGGGACGCCGCCTTCGGGGACGGGCCCCGCGAGGCCGACTCCCCGATGGGCGTGGTGGGCGCCGCCCGGGTCGGCGGCGAGATCGCCACCCTGGACATCCCGCCCACCCAGCAGCTCGCCATGTTCGTCATGCTCGTGGCCGGCTTCAACCTGTCCCTGTTCCTCTTCAACATGCTCCCGCTGCTGCCGCTCGACGGCGGCCATATCGCGGGCGCGCTGTGGGAGTCACTGCGCCGCGCGGCGGCCAGGGTGCTGCGCAGGCCGGACCCGGGCCCCTTCGACGTGGCCAAGCTGATGCCGGTGGCCTACGTGGTGGCGGGCATCTTCGTCTGCTTCACGCTGCTGGTACTGGTGGCGGACGTCGTCAATCCAGTACGAATCTCCTGATATCGAAATCTCCTGATATCGAACCAATCCGACCAATCCGACCGATCCGATGAGAAGCCCGATCCGGGAGCCTGTCCCTCCGGGTCGGGCTTCACTCCGCTCGTCCGGCAGATGGACGCCAAAGGGTGCATCTCGCGCGCACCGTGTCCCCGGCGTTCATGTGAGTGCCGTAATCTCGAATGCCGGAGCCCGCCGCAGAACGGGGCCGGACCTTGATCCACGACTTGGGGTTGCACAGCAGATGACTGCGATTTCTCTCGGCATGCCGGACGTTCCGACCAGGCTCGCGGAGCGCCGCAAGAGCCGGCAGATCCAGGTCGGCGCCGTGGCGGTGGGCGGCGACGCCCCCGTGTCGGTGCAGTCCATGACGACGACCCGCACCTCCGACATCGGCGCCACGCTCCAGCAGATCGCCGAGCTGACCGCGTCGGGCTGCCAGATCGTCCGTGTGGCCTGCCCCACCCAGGACGACGCGGACGCCCTCTCGGTGATCGCGCGGAAGTCGCAGATCCCGGTGATCGCCGACATCCACTTCCAGCCCAAGTACGTGTTCGCCGCGATCGAGGCGGGCTGCGCGGCGGTCCGCGTCAACCCGGGCAACATCAAGCAGTTCGACGACAAGGTCAGGGAGATCGCCAAGGCGGCGAAGGACCACGGCACGCCGATCCGCATCGGCGTGAACGCGGGCTCCCTGGACCGCCGGCTGCTCCAGAAGTACGGCAAGGCCACCCCGGAGGCGCTGGCCGAGTCCGCCCTGTGGGAGGCGTCCCTCTTCGAGGAGCACGACTTCCGCGACATCAAGATCTCCGTCAAGCACAACGACCCGGTCGTCATGGTCGAGGCCTACCGCCAGCTCGCCGCCCAGTGCGACTACCCCCTCCACCTCGGCGTGACCGAGGCCGGCCCCGCCTTCCAGGGCACCATCAAGTCGGCCGTCGCCTTCGGCGCCCTGCTCTCCCAGGGCATCGGCGACACCATCCGCGTCTCCCTCTCCGCCCCGCCGGTCGAGGAGATCAAGGTCGGCATCCAGATCCTGGAGTCGCTCAATCTGCGCCAGCGCGGCCTGGAGATCGTCTCCTGCCCGTCCTGCGGCCGCGCCCAGGTCGACGTCTACAAGCTGGCCGAGGAGGTCACCGCCGGTCTTGAGGGCATGGAGGTCCCGCTGCGCGTCGCCGTCATGGGCTGCGTCGTCAACGGACCGGGCGAGGCCCGCGAGGCCGACCTCGGCGTCGCCTCCGGCAACGGCAAGGGCCAGATCTTCGTCAAGGGCGAGGTCATCAAGACCGTCCCCGAGTCGAAGATCGTGGAGACCCTCATCGAAGAGGCCATGAAGATCGCCGAGCAGATGGAGAAGGACGGCGTGATCTCCGGCGAGCCCTCCGTCTCGATCGCGGGCTGACCTCCCCGCTCCGGCCGCGTCGCCCGGAGGGCGGCGCGGCATATTCGTGGCAGGTACAGTGCGGGGACCAGCAGATCTCAGGGTGAGGCCCCCGCACGTGTTGACGCAGACCACCTCCCGCGTGCTCGAACCGAGCGATCTGGACGCCGCGCTCGCCATCCTCGACAGCGAGCCGGTCGCGAACGCCTTCGTGGCCGCCCGGGTGAGCATCGCCGGACTCGACCCGTGGCGCCTCGGCGGGGAGATGTGGGGCTGGTACGAGCACGGCATGCTGACGTCCCTGTGCTATGCGGGCGCCAACCTCGTCCCCATCTGCGCCAACGAACGCGCCGTCCGCGCCTTCGCCGACCGCGCCCGCCGGGCCGGCCGCCGCTGCTCCTCGATCGTCGGCCCCGCCCACCCGACCGCCCAGCTGTGGCGCCTGCTCGAACCCGGCTGGGGCCCCGCCCGCGAGGTCCGTACCCGCCAGCCCCTCATGGTCACCGACCGCGTGCCCGGGGACATCGTCGCCGACCCCTACGTCCGCCGCGTGCGCAAGGACGAGCTGGACCGGGTCATGCCGGCCTGCGTGGCGATGTTCACCGAGGAGGTCGGCATCTCCCCGCTGGCCGGCGACGGCGGCCTGCTCTACCAGGCCCGGGTCGCCGAACTCGTCGGCGCCGGCCGCTCGTTCGCCCGTTTCGACGCGGACGGCAAGGTCGTCTTCAAGGCCGAGATCGGCGCCGCCACCGACCGCGCCTGCCAGATCCAGGGCGTGTGGGTGGCCCCCGAATACCGGGGCAAGGGCCTGGCGGCACCGGGCATGGCGGCGGTCCTGCGCTACGCCCTCGCGGACGTGGCCCCGGTGGCGAGCCTGTACGTCAACGACTTCAACACGGCGGCACGACGGACGTACCTCCGGGTGGGATTCCAAGAGGTCGGCGCCTTCATGAGCGTGCTGTTCTGACCCCTGCGGCAGGGCTGTAGGCTCCCCGCCATGGACCTCGTGATCGGCCCACTGGACCTCTCCGCGCACGTGGACGAGGCGCTGGCCGTCCAAGCCGCCGCGTTCGGACTCGCCCCCGACGAGGTCGCCGTCCGCCGCCAGATCGTCCTGCGCCACATGACCCACCCGGGCGCCCGGGCCCTCGGAGCCACCGCCGGCGGCGACCTCATCGGCTTCGTCTACGGCATGCCCAACGACCGCACCCACTGGTGGTCCACCGTGGTCGAGCCCTACCTCCGCGCCCAGGGCAACGCCGCCTGGCTGGACGACTCCTTCGTCATCACCGAGCTCCACGTCCACCCGGCCCACCAGAACCGCGGCGCCGGCCGCGCCCTGATCACCACGATCACCGACGCCGCCACCGAACCCCGCTCGATCCTCTCGGCCATCGACACCGAGAGCCCCGCCCGCGGCCTCTACCGCTCCCTCGGCTACCAGGACCTGGCCCGCCAGGTCCTCTTCCCGAGCGCCCCCAAGCCGTACGCGGTGATGGGCGCCCCGCTCCCGTTGCACAGGGGATAACCGATTTCCACCGGGCAGGACCACCCGGCTAACCTCCTAGCACCACCCTTACGCAGCAGGAGACACGAGATCCATGGCCAACGCACCGGTCCAGCGCATGTCGAAGTTGATGGCGAAGACGCTGCGCGACGACCCGGCGGACGCCGAGGTCCTCAGCCACAAGCTGCTGGTCCGCGCCGGCTACGTGCGCCGCACCGCCGCCGGCCTCTGGAGCTGGCTGCCGCTCGGCAAGAAGGTCCTCGGCAACATCGAGCGCATCGTCCGCGAGGAGATGGACGCCATCGGCGCCCAGGAGGTCCAGCTCCCCGCCCTGCTGCCGCGCGAGCCGTACGAGGCCACCGGCCGCTGGGAGGAGTACGGCCCCGAACTCTTCCGGCTCCAGGACCGCAAGGGCGGCGACTACCTCCTGGGCCCGACCCACGAGGAGATCTTCACCCTCCTGGTGAAGGACCAGGCATCGTCCTACAAGGACCTGCCGGTCATCCTCTACCAGATCCAGAACAAGTACCGCGACGAGGCCCGCCCCCGCGCGGGCATCCTGCGAGGCCGCGAGTTCCTCATGAAGGACTCCTACTCCTTCGACGTAGCCGACGAGGGCCTGGCCGAGTCCTACTCCCTGCACCGCGCCGCCTACCAGCGCATCTTCGAGCGCCTCGGCCTCGACTACCGCATCTGCGCGGCCACCGCCGGCGCGATGGGCGGCTCGAAGTCCGAGGAGTTCCTGGCCCCCGCGGAGGCCGGCGAGGACACCTTCGCCGACTGCCCGAACTGCGACTTCGCCGCCAACACGGAGGCGATCACCTACACCCTCAAGCCGACGGACGCGTCCGCCGTCCCCGCAGCCGAGGACATCCCCACCCCCGACACCCCCACCATCGAAACTTTGGCCGCCTCCCTCGGCGTCGAGGCCTCCGCCACCCTCAAGAACCTCCTGGTCAAGGTGGACGGCGAGATCGTGGCCGTGGGCGTCCCCGGCGACCGCGAGGTCGACCTGGACAAGGTGGAGGCACACTTCGCCCCCGCCGCCGTCGAACTGGTCACCGCCGAGGACTTCGTCGGCCGCCCCGACCTGGTCCGCGGCTACGTCGGCCCGCAGGGCCTGGGCGACAAGGTGAAGTACATCGCCGACCCGCGCGTGGCACCCGGCACGGCCTGGATCACGGGCGCCAACAAGGAGCACACCCACGCCAAGAACGTGGTGGCGGGCCGCGACTTCGAGGTAGACGCGTACATCGACGTCGTGGTCGTCCGCGAGGGCGACCCCTGCCCCAACTGCGGCACCGGCCTCAAGCTGGACCGCGCGATCGAGATCGGCCACATCTTCCAGCTGGGCCGCAAGTACGCCGACGCTCTCAAGCTCGACGTCCTCGGCCAGAACGGCAAGCCGGCCCGCGTCACCATGGGCTCCTACGGCATCGGCGTCTCCCGCGCCGTCGCGGCCCTCGCCGAGCAGCACGCCGACGACAAGGGCCTCGTCTGGTCCAAGGAGGTCGCCCCGGCCGACGTCCACGTCGTCGCGGCCGGCAAGGCCCTCCAGACGGAACTGGCCCTCGAAGTCTCCGACAAGCTGGCCGCGGCAGGCGTCCGCGTCCTGGTCGACGACCGCGCGGGCGTCTCCCCGGGCGTCAAGTTCACCGACGCCGAACTCATCGGCGTCCCCCAGATCCTGGTCGCGGGCCGCCGCTCCGCCGAGGGCGTCCTGGAACTCAAGGACCGCCGCACCGGCACCCGCGAGGAACTCCCCCTCGAAGAGGCCATCACCCGCCTCACCAACTGACCCTTCCGGGACCCAGGGGTGGGCAACGCGACCCGGTGCTCGCCGGTTGCCGCCGCGCCCACCCGTGCCGCCCCAGGCGGCACATCTGCCCGCGACTACGCGACGATCCCCTGCCGCGCACCGCGCGAAGGGGGGGACGGCGGACAGCCGCGTACGGCGCGAGGCGCGGGAGGGCGCGGCGGCCCGCGGCCGTGGACGGCGGCCCGTAGCCGCGCGGACGGTTGGCCGCGTACGGCGAGAAGGGGTCGTGTCGGGGGGTGTCCGCCCGCAGCGGTTGGCGCGTCAACACAGGTCACTTCTGTGG
>NZ_JBHXNW010000038.1:0-78785 GCF_042717365.1 Streptomyces sp. NPDC058534 | reverse complement strand
CTCCATGACGAACCGGGGCCTGCTACCGGGCACTCCGGTGTCTACCCGGACGGGACTCTCACCCGCAGGCCTGGACCAGCTTCCAGGACGCAACACACGGTGACGTTACTCGGATCGCCGCCGGGCGGCCGGCCCGTCCGTTTCACCGCTTGCGGGCCATCCCGGCGGCGATGAGGCGCTCCCACACGGTGAGTTCCCGCTCAGCCGCCTCGGAGCGCCACAGGGACGCCGGGACGATCCCGGGTTCGAGGATCTCCAAGCCGTCCAGCAGGGACTCGATCTCGTCGTCGGTCCGCCACCGGCCACGGCCGAACGTCCCCTGGAGGACCTTCTCGGCCTCCGCCGTCTCCGGGTTGTTCCCGGAACGGAAGTGGCTGACGAAGAAGTGGCTCCCGGCCGGCACCTGGTCGTGCCAGTAGCGGACGATCCCGGCGGGGTCCTCCTCGTCGTTGACGTGGTGGAGGATGGCGCTGAACATGACGGCGACGGGGCGGTCGAAGTCGATCAGCTCCACGATGTCCGGATGGCTCCGCACCGCTTCCGGGTCGCGCACGTCGACCGGCACGACCCGGGTCCGGTCGTTCTCCTCCAGCAACGCCCGTCCGTGGACCAGCACCTGGGGGTCGGTGTCCACATACACCACCCGGGCCTCCGGATCCTGTCGCTGCGCGACCTGATGGACGTTGTCGGCGGTGGGAAGGCCACTGCCCAGGTCGATGAACTGCCGCACCTCGGTGGTCGCGACGATCTCCCCCACCGCCCGGACCAAGGCGGCCCGGTTGGCGAACGCGATCGCCACCGAACCAGGAAGGTCACGTTTGAACACGTCGCCGATCTCCCGGTCCACGGCGTAGTTGTCCTTGCCGCCGAGCAGGTAGTCGTAGACGCGGGCGATACTGGGCCTGGTGCTGTCGATGGAGGAAATCTCTCCCGTCATGGCCCCCATCCTCTCCCCAACAGCGCCTGTCGGCCACCACTTTGCTCCAGCACCCGGGCGGTGAGACCGTCCGCGTCACACCACGCACTCGGGGCTGTCGCTCCGCTGCGCCTCGACGGGAGTGAGATCGCGCAGGGCCGGTGCGGGCAGTGCGGCGACGACGGCGAGCCAGATCGCGACGCCGGCGAGACCCGCCGTCGTGAGCGAGGCGTACTCGACGAGAACGCCCGTACCGAACAGGCCGATCGACGGAGCGGCGGTCGTGATCGCGTTCTGGGTGCCCATCACCCGGCCGCGCAGGCCGTCGGGGATCCGCTCCGCCATCAGCACACCGAGCACGGTACTCAGGATGCCGCCGAAGAAGCCGAGGACGACCGCTCCGGCGAAGACGACACCCACCGGCGGCAGCGTCCCGATCAGACCGACACCGACCGCCGACCCAGGCAGCGCGATCGTCAGCCAGGTGCGCCTGGTGGCGCGCGCACCGGCCGCCGCGTAGCCGCCGGAACCGGTCAGCATGCCGAACGCCAGCGAGTTGAGCACCATGCCGAGCTGTCCCTCCTCGCCGGACGCCGTGAAGTGCACGGGCAGGAGCAGCCCCTGGAACGCGGCCAGCGCGATGACCAGGACCAGGTTGAGGGCGGTCACGGCGAGCAGGAGCGGGCTGCGGCGGAACAGCAGCGTCCATCCTTCGCGCAGCTGCCCGAGCATCGCCCGAGGGGACGCGCCGCTCGGATCGCCCGCCGGCTCGCCGACCCGTCGGGGGTACGAGCAGGGTCACCACCGCCGCGGTGAGCGAGAGCGCCGCCGTGACCCACAGCGCCCCGGAGCCGGGCAGCACCACCACCAGACCGGCTCCCAGTGCCGGCCCCACCAGCATCGCCACCCCGCCCAGGCTCTCGCGCAGGGCGACGACACGGTCCAGTGTCATGCCGCTGTGCCGTGCCACCTGCGGCACCAGGGCCTCGCGCGCCGTGAGCCCCGGTACGTCGCCGAACGAGCCCACGATGCCGAACGGCACGAACCAGCCGACGCCGAGGCCGGTGATCACGTCCGCCAGCGGAAGCGCGGCGACGACCCCCGCGTCGAAGGCGCTGCCCGTCGTCCGCAGCACGACCAGGGGCAGCACGACTGCCGCGACGGAGTTGCCGAGGGTGGAGAAGCCGTACGAGGTCAGGTAGGCGATCAGTGACCGGTTCATGCACCCGACTGTGAACCATGACGTCGCGTCGGACTCAAGTCGCCGGCTCGTCCACGCGCCTCGTCGGGTCCACGTCGGTGTGGAGCAGGTAGTGGTCCGAGTACGCGCTCCGCTGAACGCGGTGCCGCAGCGGAGCGATGCCGCGCAGGAAGACGTAGTCGAACTTGCTCTGCCATTCGGTGGTCGGTGCGCAGCCCGCGTCCGGTGCGGGACGGCACGCGGGGTCCGTGTCCGTGGCCAGGGCCCAAATTCGGCCGAGTTCCGGTGCGTCCGGGACGGCGTTGAAGTCGCCGAGGACGATCGCGCGGTCGTGCCGGGCGACGGCTGCCGCCAGTACCCGGGTCTGGCCCGCGCGGAACTCCTCCTGGCGTCGTTGGGCGAGGTGGGTGTTGAAGACCCGGACGGACTGGCCGCCGACGGTCGTGGTGACCGCCATGTACCCGCGGTCCTCCGATCCGCCCTCCGGATACTCCACCTCGACGCGGTCCGTCATCGGGGCCGCCGACAGGAGCGCCTGGCCGAACCCGCCCGGGTTCCACGGCGCTCCCCCGCAGCGGCTCCAGTTCTGCAGGACCGAGCCGTACGCGACGTGGTAGCGCAGGCCGTAGAAGACCTCCAGGTAGTCCCGGATCTTCTCGACGTCCCGTGCGCACGCTTCCTGCATGCCGACGACCTGGGGGGCGTACGTCGCGATCTCCGCCGCGCGGTCGACGTTGCTCGCGTCGCAGGGGTTGCAGAGGTTCCACGTCATGACCCGGTTCGGCACGACATCCGTGACGGCGTCGACGGGCAGCGCCCGGGAGAAGGGAGCGCGGTCCGGCGCGCTCGGGCCCAGCAGCAGCAGACACGCCACGGCCACGGCGTATGCGAGCAATCGCGAGCCGCTCCTCCTGAGCACCATCGCCTCCTACCGGTGGACACACGTCGCAACTGACTTCTCCATGGGAGAGGTTATGTCACGAGCCGGCCGGCGATACATCCTCGGCCGAGGTCCCGTCGGCCACGGGCAGGGGCATCGCCAGGTGGGCGAGGTCCCTCGGCGGGGGCGTGCTCACCGGCCACAGGGGGGCGGGAGTGCCGTCGGCGACCGCCGCGGGGGCGTCGGTCAGCCGCATGCGCTCGCGCAGCCGTCCGTAGAAGTCCATGGGCCCCAGCCGCACGGCCCGCAGCCGGCGGGGAGCCGCGTAGACACCGATCCAGTCCCCGGGGTCGAGGACACCGCGCAGTTGCCCGTCGATGCTCACGGCTGCCCTGCCGGACCGTTCGAGGATGCGCAGGCCGACGGGTTCGTCCGGCGCGGTGACCACCGAGCGGTCGAAGGTCATGTGCGGGGCCACCGCGGTGAAGACGAGCGCCTCGGCCCGTGGGGAGACCACCGGACCGCCCGCCGCGAAGCTGTAGGCGGTGGAGCCCGTCGGGGTGGCCACCAGCAGGGCGTCGGCGGAGTACGAGGCCAGCAGGCGGCCGGAGACGTAGACGCCGACGGAGATCTGCCGGTCCCTGGACAGCTTCTCCAGTACGACGTCGTTGAGGGCCGTGACGTTCAGCGCGATGCCCCACTCGTCGCCGCTCTCGCAGTCCGTGCGCACGCGCGGCGGCGGCAGCAACGGGCCCCGTCCGTACCGCAGCAGGGCCTCCATCTCGGACGGGATCACCAGCAGGCGGGAGGCCCTCAGGGTGAGCAGCATGCGGTTCTCCGGGTCCACATGACCGTCCCGGACGGCGTCGAGGGCGGAGCGTACCGCCGGTGCGGGGACCTCGGTGAGGAACCCGACGCGGCCCAGGTCCACGCCCAGGATCAGCGCGTCGTTCTCGGCCGCCAGCCGGGCGCCGCGCAGGAAGGTGCCGTCGCCGCCCAGGGTGACGATGAGGTCCGGGTCGCCGGCCGCTTCGACCTCTTCCCGGGCGCTGTGCCGGCCCTCGCCGCTCCACACGTCGATGTCGGCACACCCGACCGCGTTCTCGTGGCACCACCGCCGGACGTCCCGCGCCGCCGCCGCCGCGCCCTCGCGGCCACCGTGCACCACGAGTCCGACCCGCTCGACCGTCACCGCTGCCTCCCTGCGCGTTCGTCCGGGTTCGCCAAGGCGTGCTCTGCCGGAATCCTCGCCGACCGTCACGGCGGGCCGGGCCACGACATGCCGACGGCGCGGGAAGGCCGCGCACGCCGGGAGACTTCACGCGTCCCGGTCGGCCGTCACAGTCCGCGCCAGATGTTGTCGAAGGCCGCGTCCTCGATGCTGCGGCGTTGCCTGATGGCGGCCAGCTCCACCACGGCGTCGTTCACGGCGGCGAGCACGGCGGCGATGCTGTCGTCCTCGGGATCCTCGACCCGGTCGGCCGACTCGTGGTGGATGCCCACCGCGGCCGCGAGGCCCGCCAGCACGGGGTCGCCTGAGGCCCAGCGGTCGGTGGCCCGCCGACGGACCTCCGGATCGGCCGGCGCCGGCCGTTCGGCGTCGCGCCGCCCCATCCAGCGCGGGCGCTTGCGGCGGGCGTCCTCCACCCCTTCGGCGGCGAGGTATTCAGCCGCCAGCCCACGCCCGCGGCGCCACAACCAGTCCTCCACCGACTCGTCCGGTTCCTTCCCGACCTGGGACGCCGCCGCGTCCAGCATGGGGTCACCGGACCCCGGCCGCTCCACCGGGCGGAGAACGGGCCCGTCCAGGGACACCGCGCCGGCTTCCAGCAGGTCGGCCAGTTCGGCTCCGGCGAGGGCCAGCGAGAGGTCGCCGCGCTCGACGGGATACTCGGTGCGCGCCTCCAGGGAGACGATCGTCAGGTCGTGCGCTGTGGTCATGGCGTGGGCTCCACATCTGTCACAAGTGCTGCGATACGCGGCCGTGATCGGTTCAGCCTACCCACGGGCACGGGGCCGGGTCCGACGCTCGCTGAGGCACTGTCAGTGGCTGGTGGCAGCATCGGGTTCATGACGGACTCGAAGGCCTTCGACTGGCGGAGTTTCCTCCTCATGTGGAGTGCGGAGTGGGCGGACGGCCTGCCGGACGGTGAGGGGCGGGGAGGGGACGACCGGGACGCCCGGCGGGCGCGGTGGCTGGGGTTCCCGCCCGCGTCCGAGGAGCGCGTCGTGGCCGTGGAGCAGCGCCTCGGTCGGCGGATGCCCCCGTCATACCGGGAGTTCCTGAAGGTCAGTGACGGGTGGCGGCACGCCGGCGGGTTCGTGTGGCGGCTGGCGGGGACGGCGGACGCGCGCTGGCACGACGACGAGTCGGGACTCGCGGTCATGTTCGAGGAGTACCTGGACGCGGACTCGGAGTACGAGGAGTGGCGCGAGGCCGGCCTGTGGCGGCGCGGGCTTCAGCTCGACGTGGAGTCCGACGCCATGTACGTCCTCATGGATCCCGAGGACGCGGACGAGGACGGTGAGTGGGCGGTGTACACCTGGGCGGGCTGGCGGGCGGCGCCGCCCGAGCGGCACGCCGACTTCCTGGAGTTCATGCGGGACATGCACCGGCAGTTCCACTGCCTGCGCGCTCGCCCGAGGGACGGGGCTCCGGCGTTCGTCAACGACACGACGCGACGGCTGGACGCCCTGGTGGAGGGAGCCCGGTCTGCGGCGCTGCGCGGCGACTGGGAGGGGGCCGGGCGGGCACTGGAGGAGGCCAAGGGATCCGGCAGACCGCGGGCGGGCGGGCTGGGCGACCAGATACGGCGCCTGCTCGGAGATACCTCGATGGTGTACTTCGAGGACCTGGTGACGGACCCGCGGTACGCGCCCGACCTGCTGCCGCCGTTGGTCGCCGAGCATGCGGAGCACTCGTACCGGGACGACTCCACGCTGAGGTTCCATCTGCGGGGCGCCGACGACGAGTTGGTGTCGCGGGCTCACGCGACTCTGGAGCGGGGCCCGGGAACTGGCGCGGTGGGGCGACACCGACGGGGCGTGGCGGACGCTGAGGAGCGCCCTGCCCCTGTGGGAGCCGCTGGGCCCGGATCATCTGGCGCCACTGGGGTGGATCGCCGACCCGTTTCTCGGGCCGCTGCTGACACCGGAGCGGGGCCGGGAACTGCTGTCCACGCCACGGGGCGGGCAGGCCGGTGACGCCCCCCGGCCGACGGCCGATCTGGACCCGGGTGACCTGGCCTGGCCGGCGGAGCCGAATCCGGGAGGCGGGCGCACCTCCTACCGGTTCGTCCTGGTGGAGGGTGTGGAGCCGGAGGAGTTGCCCGCACGTCTCTCGGACGGGGACGGCGCCGTGCTGGGCGAACCCTTGACCCTGTGGGAGGCGCGCGGCAGGTCGCGGAGGAAGGGCGGGGAGTTCCCGTCCTACGACGACAGGGCGGTGATGACGGTCGGCCGGGCCGGCGACGGCTGGAGTTTCGCCTTCGACCACGACCCCTCCGTTCTCGCCGCAGCGGTTCGTCTCCCCCGCAGCGGCTGCCAGTGCGGGCACGCGCGTGGTGGTGGTGTGGTGCGGCCTGCGGGACCGGCACGGGGAATCCTTCTTCCACCTGTCGGTGGCCCGGGACGGTGCCGAGCAGTACGCCGTCACGTACGCGGAGGGGCAGGTCCGGTCCGACGGGGAGATACCGCGTGCGCTGGATCCGAGCCGGTTCCTGGACGACCTGGAACCCCGCCCCGAGACGGAACGGCTGCTCCTGGAAGCGGTCGCGGAGGAGTTCGGCGCGCGTCTGCCGCGCCGGGCGATCGTCGACGGACGGCTGCACACGTTCACCACGCGCTCCTGGACGCGGCCGCCCCGGGACGGAGAGACGTACATGGTCGTCCAGGTGTACCTGGGACCCGGGCCACTGGGAGACCAGGGAGACCCGGGACGGTGAGGACGTCACTGCTCTCGCGGACCATGATCCCTCCGGGGTGAGCGGAGCACAGGTGGGGCGTGCGGGCGGGCTGCTCGTACGCCCTGCGCTTCATCAGGGATGTTTGTGCCTCGTGGCGTGAAGACCGCCCCCCTTCGCGCCTACCGGCAGGCTGCCCGGCGCTGGTTGTCTTGCTGAAGCGCACGGTCCACTTGTGCACCACGGGTCGTTCCGCTCACTACCGCTCGCCCTTCCGGGAGGGAAAGTGTCCGCTCAGGACAGCGCCACAGGTCTGGTCAGCTCGGACCACGGTCCCGCGGCATCCGCGGAGAACCCGCCCACCAGTCTCGGCACCCGTGCCGCACGTCAGCTGGCGACCACCACCAAGTCCGAGCCACAGATGCGGGCCATCTCCTCCCGATGGCTGATCAGGAGACTGCCGTGGGTGGACGTCAGGGGTGGCGCCTACCGCGTCAACCGCCGTCTGCAACTACGGGTCGGGCGGGGGCGGGTCCAGTTCGAGCAGAACGGTGCCGACGACGTCCGGGTGATTCCGCGGACCCTCACCGAGCTGCCCGTGCTGCGCGGCTATGCCGACCAGGAGGTCCTGACTGAGCTGGCCGGCCGTTTCGCGGTGCGCGAGGTCCGGGCGGGTCAGGTGCTGTGCGCGGCGGGACAGCCGGTCACCGAGATCTACCTGGCCGTCCATGGCCGCTTCACCCGGCTCGCCGTCGGGAAGTACGGCGGGGAGGCGGTGGTCGGTGTCGTCGGCGACGGCGAACCGGTGGGGGACGAGGCGATCGGCCTGCCCGACCCGCTGTGGCCGGTGTCGGTGCGTGCTCAGACGGCGGCGGTGGTGCTGGCGCTGCCGCGGGACGCGCTGGGTGAGTTCACCGACCGGGTGCCGTCCCTGGCCGCGCACTTGGCGGCGTACGCGGAGCGGCAGCGGCTGCCGACGAACCGCGGGGGCGAGGCGGACATGCCGGTCCAGGCCGGTCACAGCGGTGAGCCCACGCTGTCCGGGGGCTTCGTCGACTACGACCTCGCCCCGCGCGAATACGAACTGTCCCTCACCCAGACGGTGCTGCGCGTGCACACCCGGGTCGCCGACCTCTTCAGCGACCCCATGGACCAGACGCGGCAGCAGCTGCGGCTGACCATCCAGGAGATCCGCGAGCGCCAGGAGTGGGAGCTGGTGAACAACCGGGACTTCGGTCTGCTGCACAACGTCGACCACGGACAGCGCATCGGCACGTCCACGGGCCCGCCCACACCCGACGACATGGACGAACTCCTCTCCATGCGCCGCGGGACGGGGCTGTTCCTCGCCCACCCGAAGGCGATCGCCGCGTTCTTCCGGCAGTGCAACAAGCGCGGGCTGGTCCCGGGCTCCGCGACGGTGAACGGGCACCACGTCCCCGCCTGGCGGGGCATTCCGATCTTCCCGTGCGGCAAGATCCCCGTCTCCCGGTCGCACACCACCGGCATCCTCGCGCTGCGCACCGGCGAGGCCGACCAGGGCGTCGTCGGCCTCTACCAGACCGGCATCCCCGAGGAGTACGAACCCGGGCTGAACGTCCGGTACATGGGCGTCAGCCGGAACGCCGTCACCAACTACCTCGTGACCGCCTACTACTCGCTGGCCATCCTCGTACCCGACGCGGCCGGCCTCCTGGAGAACGTCCAACTCGGCCGGGTAGCCGACTGACCAGTTGGAGCACACGACCATGAGCATCTCCGCGAACGGCACGGCCGCGTTCTCACTGCCCGGCCCGCCGAACCCCGCCCGGTCCATGCGGGCCCGGCGCGAGAAGACCATCCCCGGCCTGAAGTACCGGCCCGTCTCACCCGCCGACCGGGACAAGGCCGCCGAGATCGACGAGAGACTGGAGGCCTGGGCCCGCGCGCTCGACCTGTTCCCGCCGGAGTGGAGCGGGGACTTCTCCCAGTTCCAGTTCGGCCGTGCCGTGGCGCTGCAGCACCCCGACGCGGTCGACATGGAACGGCTCACCGTCGCCGGCAAACTGCTGCTGGCGGAGAACATCGTCGACAGCTGCTACTGCGAGGAGGACGAGGGCAGGGGTGGCGCGCGGCGCGGCCTCGGCGGCCGGCTGATCATCGCCCAGTCCGCCCTCGACCCCTTCCACTCCACCCCCGACGCCGAACAGGACTGGCGCCAGGGCGTCCAGGCCGACGGCCCGCTGCGGTCGTACCACTGGGCTCTCAAGGACTACGCGGCGCTCGCCACACCCAGCCAGACGAGCAGGCTGGTGCACGACCTCGCCCGGCTGCACCTGGGGTACCTGGCGGAAGCCTCCTGGTCGGAGACGCGTCACAGGCCGCACGTCTGGGAGTACCTGGTGATGCGGCAGTTCAACAACTTCCGGCCCTGTCTGTCCATCGTCGACACGGTGGACGGCTACGAACTGCCCGAAGCCGCCTACGCCCGCCCCGAGGTGCAGCGGATCACCGTCCTCGCCTGCAATGCCACCACCATCGTCAACGACCTGTACTCGTTCACCAAGGAACTGGCGAGCGACCCGGAGCACCTGAACCTGCCCCAGGTGGTCGCCGCCAACGACCGGTGCGGTCTGAAGGCCGCCTATCTCCACAGCGTCGACATCCACAACCAGATCATGGAGGCGTTCGAAACGGAGTCCGCCCTGCTGTCCACCACCTCGCCCCTCGTCGAGCGATACGCCCGCGGCCTGGCCGACTGGGTGTCGGGCAACCACGAATGGCACGCGAGCAACAGCGACCGCTACAGCCTGCCCGACTACTGGTGACCGACGCCCGGCACCAACAGCACACGGCACGACAGAACACGCACCACAGCACCAGGGAGCCATAGTTGACGACCGCCCAGACCGGCGCCAAGGCCGCGCCGGTACCCACCCAGTCCACGTACCAGAACCGTGTCGCGGACTACTGGAACGCCGAAGAGAACCCGGTCAACCTCGAACTCGGCCGAGTCGACGACCTCTACCACCACCACTACGGCATCGGGGACGCCGACACATCGGTGCTGACCGAACCGGACGCGGACCGGCGCCGGGATCGGATCACTCACGAACTGCACCGGCTGGAGCACGCCCAGGCCGAGTTCCTCGCCTCCCACCTCGGCGACCTCTCCCCCGCCGACCGGGTCTTCGACGCCGGCTGCGGGCGCGGCGGCGGCAGCGTGGTGGCCCATCTGCGGCACGGCTGCCACAGCGACGGGGTCACCATCTCGGCCAAGCAGGCCGACTTCGCAGGCGAGCAGGCCCGCAAGCGCGGCATCGACGGCAAGGTGCGCTACCACCACCGCAACATGCTCGACACCGGCCTCGCCACCGGCGCCTACTCGGCGTCCTGGAACAACGAGTCCACGATGTACGTCGAGCTGGACCTGCTCTTCGCCGAGCACGCCCGCCTCCTGCGCCGCGGCGGCCGGTACGTGGTGATCACCGGCTGCTACAACGACACCTACGGGCAGGCCTCCCGCGAGGTGTCGCTCATCAACGCCCACTACATCTGCGACATCCACCCGCGCTCGGCGTACTTCCGGGCGATGGCCCGCAACCGGCTCGTCCCCGTCCACGTCCAGGACCTCACCGCCGCCACGATCCCCTACTGGGAACTGCGCCGCGAGGCCGACCATCTCGTCACGGGCATCGAGGACACCTTCCTCAACGCCTACCGCAACGGCAGCTTCCAGTACCTGCTGATCGCGGCCGACCGGGTCTGACCCGCTCCGCTCAGACGATCACGACCCGACGGCCGCGCGCGTGACCGGCGCGGCTGTCGGTGTGTGCCGCCGCGGCCTCGGCGAGGGTGTAGGACTTCTCGACCGGGATGTGGAGCTTCCCGCGCGAGATGAGGTCGGCGGCCTCGGCGAGCGCGTCCGGCACGCTCCCGGCGACGCCGGAGAACCGGACGCCGAGCTTCGGCGCGTCGAGGTCGGCGATGGAGATCACCTTGCGCGGGTCCCCGGTCAGCTCGACCAGTTCACGGATCACGCCGGAGCCGGCCAGGTCGAGGGCCCCGTCGACCTGCCCGAGCCGTCGCACCCGCTCGACCCAGCCCTCGCCGTACGTCGTGGCGAGGGCGCCCAGGCCACGCAGATAGTCCTGGTTCGCGGCACCGGCCGTGCCGATCACCGTGATGCCCCGGTGGCGGGCGATCTGCAGCACCGCCGAACCGACTCCGCCGGAGGCGCCGCTGACCAGCAGCGTCTGCCCGGCCCGCACACCGACCTCGCGGATGAGGCGCAGCGCGGTCTCCACCACGGAGGGATAGCCGGCGGCCTCCTCGAACGTCAGCCCCTCGGGCATCCGGGCCCAGGCGGACAGTACGGCGAACTCGGCGTAGGTACTCGCGCCTTCGCCGAAGACGTGGTCGCCGACCGCGAATCCTTCGACACCCTCGCCGACCTCGTCCACCACCCCGGAGGCGTCCAGCCCCACTCCGGAGGGCAGCTCGATCGGATGGGCCTTGAGGATCTGGCCTTCGCGCATCCTCCAGTCGACGGGGTTCACACCCGCCGCCCGCACCGCGATGCGGACCTGACCGGGGCCCGCGTGGGGCTCCTCGGCGTCTATGAGGTGCAGCACTTCCGGGCCGCCGAACTCGGCGAAGCTCACTTTCTTCATGCGGCCGACCGTAGCACTAACGGTTAGGTTTTAATAGCGGTTACACTTTTGCAGCTGATAGCGTGAGCGGATGCCGCAACCGACCGGACGCCGCGAGCGCAAGAAGGCCGCGACCCGCCAGAAGATCGCCGACACCGCCATGGGGCTCTTCCTGGAACACGGGTACGACAAGGTCGGCATCCGCGACGTGGCCGCCGAGGCCGACGTGGCGGTCACCACGCTCTTCTCGCACTTCGCCTCGAAGGAGGCCCTGGTCTTCGAGCGGGACGAGGACTTCGAGGCACGGCTCACGCACGCGGTCGGCGGCCGGGCGCCGGACGAGCCGCTGATGCCGGCGCTGCGGCGCGAGATCCTGGCCCTGGTGCGGCACTGCACTGCGGACGCCGCCGCTCCCGTCTGGCGCATGATCGGCGGATCACCGGCCCTGCGGAAGTACGAGGAGTCGATGCGGCTGCGCCACGCGGACTCGCTGGCGGCGGCCGTCGCGGCCGATCCCGCGCTGTCCCGGACCACTACGGCCTGCCGGACGATCGCGAGGTTCGTGATCGACGCCTATGCGCTGGCCCGCGAGGCGGACGATCCGGAGGCCGCCGTGGACGAGATCTTCCGGATGATCGAGGCGGCCTGGGAGGCCGCCTGACGTTCACGCCCCGTGGCGGGCGCGGTTCAGCCGGAGTGCCGAGACGAGGAAGAACACGCCGCCGAGGAAGGCGTATCCGGCGAGGCTCCGCAGCGAGGCGTCGTCGCCACCCGCCTGCTCGAAGAACGAGGCGCCGGCGACCGTGGAGATGGCGCCGCTGACGATCATCGCCCACTGGCCGCCCAGCTTCCGGCGAGTGGCGCCCGCGACGAGCTGGACGATGCCCGAGGTGATCGCCCAGACGCCCCAGACGCGAAGCACCGCCGGGACACCCGACGTGGCCGCCACGGCCAGCCCGACGACCGCCAGTGAGCTGATCGCGATGTTCACGTAGAGGGCGGGCGCGGTACCGCCGTCGGCCCTGGCGGACCGGATGTCGATGATCGCGGCCGCCACGTCGAACAGGGGATAGACGACCAGGAGGGTCACGCCGGCCGGTCCGAGCGTGTCGCCGGCCGCGAAGAGCAGGGCGGCCCAGACCGCGGCGAACGCGAAGCGCAGGAAGTACAGCTTGCGCAGGGTCACGGGAGCGGTGGCGGACGTGCCGCTGACAAGGGTGCACTCCGTCGGCATCGACCGGATCACCGCAGAGGCGAAGGTGACCCGTGCGACGCTGTACCGGCACTTCTCGGGCAAGGAGGACCTCGTTCTCGCCTATCTCGACCTGGCCGACCGGGGCATCCGGGGGCAGGTCGCCGAAGCGCGGGCGGGCGCCCGGTCGCCGGCCGACGAGGTCCGGGCCGTCGCCAGGTCCATCACGGAGGGCATCCGGTCCCCCGGCTTCCGCGGCTGTGCCTTCCTCAACGCGGTGGCCGAGTATCCGGATCCCGCCCACCCCATCCACCAGGCCGTCCTGGCCCACCGGGCCTGGTTCCTGGACACCGTCACGGAGCTACTGGCACAGACCGGCGACGCGCCCGCCGAGGCGGACGGGCGGCACCTCGTCATGCTCCGGGACGGCGCCATGGCGGCGGGGTGCCTCTTCGACCCCGAACTGGTCTCGAAACCTTCCTCCAGGGCGTCGAGGGGATTCTGCGGGGGCGCACCGGCGCTTGAGGTGCCGGACGCCCGACAGCGCCACTCAGCGACGTGCGCCGGAGGCGGGACGGTCGAGGGCCAGCGTGGCGATCCGCCGCCAGTCCAGCTTCGGGACCTGGTCCACCGCACCCGGACGGTCGCGGGGGACCAGGACGCGCAGGGCACGCGGTCGCAGGGTGCACACCACCGGCGTGGGCAGCGTCAGCGCCTCGCCGTCGACGGCCACCGGGATGCTCGCGGCACCGGCGCGGACCTCCACCCGTCGTGACGTCAGCATGGTCAGCGCCGGAGACATCGAGCCCCGCACGGCGAGGTCGGCCGCCTGCGCGGCGCCGTCCACGCGGATGCCGAGCACGCCGAGTTCGCCCCCGTCCAGCCGGGGCCGGCGTCCGACGTCGAGCGGGTCGGCCGAGGAGTAGGGGTTGTTGCTGACCAGCAGCGCCTGCTGGCCGTCGACCGGCCGGTCGTCGGCGAGGGCGTCGAGGCGCTCACCGGCACCGCCGGCCAGCAGGTCCGGCAGTGCGTCGAGCGCCGTGCCGGCCTTGGCGTCGCGGTACTCGGGGCGCTGCACGATCGCCGCGTACACCCCGAACGACACGGTGTTGACGAACGCCCGGCCCGCCACGTCACCCAGGTCCACCCTGAGCTCCACCCCGTCGGTGAGGGCGTCCAGGCACCGGGACGGGTCGGTGCGGTCCAGGCCGAGGTCCATGGCGAGGTGGTTGCGGGTGCCGGCGGAGATGACCAGGAACGGCAGGTCGTGTTCGGCCGCCACCGCGGCGACCAGTGCCTGGGTGCCGTCCCCGCCCGCGACGCCGAGCAGGTCGGCGCCCTCGGCGACGGCCTTGCGGGCGAGTTCCTCGACGTCGGTGTGGGTGCCCGGCCGCAGCAGGATCACCCGGGCGCCGAGCGCCTCGGCCCGTGCGACGAGCCCGAACCGGGCCACCTTCCCGCCGCCCGAGGCCGGGTTCATGATGAGGACCGCCTGCCGGGGCATTTGGCGCGGCCGTGCGGCGGCGCGTGTCGGGTCCGGCCGCCGGTCCGCCCGCAGGGCACCGCGGGCACAGACCAGGGCCCCGGCCCAGAGCCCAACCCCGACCGGGGCAGTGAACCAGAGGCCGCCGTTCAGGAACAGCGCCGGCACGGCCACCAACGCGCCCACGGCGAGCCCCGCGCCCAGCACCCGCACGGCACCTCGATGGGCCAGGAACCACCAGGCGCCGACCGCGCACACGGCCAGTCCCGCGAGTCCGCCCAGGATGATCACGGGGCCCGCGTCGAGGAGCGACAGCAGGACGACGAGGACGGCCACCGCGGCGGCGAGCAACGCGTAACGGGCCAACTCCCGGGCCCTGTCCGACCGATCGACCTTGCTCACCTGCGCGCCCCCGTTTCACCGAGGCTCCATCGACCGGGAGCCGCCGGGCAGCCTACGGCCTCCGGACGGGCCGTAGTCGATATTCGGTCCCGCGCGACCGGGGCGTCGTCCGGCTACTGTTGCTCCCCATGTCCCACACCGAGGTCGAGATCACCGCGGAGTTGATCCGCGTTCTCCTGAAGGAACAGCATCCGGACCTGGCCGACCGTCCTCTGACGCTCGGCGCGCGCGGCTGGGACAACCAGTTGTGGCGGCTCGGGGACGACCTCGCCGTGCGGCTCCCGTGGGCGACGCGGACCGCGGACGCGCTCCTGCTGAAGGAACACGCCTGGCTGCCCGCGCTCGCCCCGCACCTGCCGCTGCCCGTCCCCGTGCCGCAGCGCCTGGGCGAGCCCTCCGAGCGGTTCCCGCGGCCGTGGATCGTCACCACCTGGGTACCGGGGACGCCGGCCGACCGCGCCCCCGTCACGCGGGCGGCCGACGCCGCCGGCGCACTGGCCGCCTTCCTGACGGCACTTCACCAGCCCGCCCCCGCCGGGGCACCGGCCGGTCGCGGCCGCGCGGGGCCCCTGGCCGACCGCGCGGAAGGCTTCGCCGAACAGCTCGCCAAGGCCACTGAACTGGGCCTGCTCCCCGACCCGGACGCCGTCCGCGCGGTGTGGGAGGACGCACTCGCCGCTCCCCCGTGGGACGGCCCGCCCCTGTGGGTCCACGCCGATCTGCATCCGGCCAACATCCTCACGGCGGACGGCACGTTCTGCGGTGTGATCGACTTCGGCGACCTCTGCGCGGGCGATCCGGCGAGCGATCTCGCCGCCGCCTGGGTCCTCCTGCCGGACGGAGCCGCCGGTCCCTTCCACAGGGCCTACCGGCCATCCCCGGACGGCGCCACCCTGCGCCGCGCCCGCGGCAACGCGGCGGCGAACGCGCTCGGCGGCCTCCTCATCGCGGACGCCGGTGACCGCGGCCTCCCCGGTGGCAAGCCCACCTGGGGTCCGCCCGCACTGGCGGCGTTGCGGCGGCTCACCGGGACGAGGCACCACTGAGGTTCAGCGTCGTCACGGACAAGAACCGGCCAACCGCGGTGGGCGAGTTGCCTACGGGGACGTTGACACGCGCGGGGATACCGGGGGCGGCCATTCAGGTGAGGGTAATGTGTTCACAGGTCGAACGGATCTCCGTGTGACCCGTGGTGGCGACCGCGATGGCCGGAGGCCGCCCGTCCGAGCTGCCCGCACACGACCTCTGAAAGTGGAGCCGATGAACGTGTCGACCGGCGGCGGACGGCTGCGGGGCCGGGCCACCGTAGCAGCCCTTGTCTGCGCGATAGCCCTCATACCCGGCCCGAGTTATGCGGCACCCAACGATCCCGACCCGCGGGACGACACCTCCATCGAGGGAATCCGCGCCGAACTCGACGGCCTCTACCGCGAGGCGGAGGTGGCCACCGAGGCGTACAACGCCGCCAACGAGAAGGCCACCAAGCAGGAGAAGCGGCTGGCGTCGCTGCGCAAGGACCTCGCCCGCACCGAGGACCGGGTGGACGACCTGCACGACCTCGCCGGGGCGGCCGCCCGGACGCAGTACCGCGGGGGCCATCTGGCCTCCACCGGCATCCAGTTACTGCTCGGCGACCACCCCGACCAGGCCCTGGACGAGGCGTCCCAGGCCCGCCAGGCCATGCGGGGACTCGTCAACGTCTCCGAGACCCAGCAGACCGTCCGCGCCGAGCTGGACGGGCAGACCGAGGCCGCCGCCAAGGAACTGCGCGAGCTGAAGAAGACGCGCGCGGACAAGGCCGGGGCGAAGGAGAAGATCGAGAAGAGGATCGCCGAGGCCGAGAGCATCGAGGCCGGTCTCGAGGAGGAAGAGACCCGCAGGCTGGCCGCGCTGGAGAGGCAGCGGACCGAGGAGGCCAAGTCCAAATGGCGGGGATCCGGTTCGGACGGCGGCGGTTCCTCGACCGGGGGCGGCTCGGGCGGCGGGACGACCGTGAGCGGGGCGGCCGGGAAGGCCGTCGGCTTCGCGATGGCCCAGATCGGCAAGCCGTACGTGTGGGGAGCCGTGGGCCCTTCGTCGTACGACTGCTCGGGACTCACCTCCGCCGCCTGGGCGGCCGCCGGACACCCCATTCCCCGTACCTCGCAGGCACAGTGGCAGGGACTGACGCGGGTCGGCCTGTCGTCCGCGCGCCCCGGCGACCTGATCATCTACTACAACGACGCCACGCACGTGGGCATGTACATCGGAGGCGGACAGATGGTCCACGCCCCACGGCCCGGACGCTCGATCACGACCGCGCCGGCCGCCTCCATGCCCGTCCTCGGTGTGGTCCGACCCGGAGTCTGAGCGTATGCCCCACTCGCTGACACCCCGTGACAAGGGAAACCTGCCCGTGCTCAGCGCACCGCCGCTGATCCGACTCGACGCTTACGTGGCCGAGGACGGGTCGACGGTGGTCAACGGCCATCTGCTGGAGATGGGCGGCATGCGCCCGGCCAACGAGGCGATCCTCGACGCCATCGCCATGTTCGCCCGGACCCTGGGGGCCCCGGTGGCGGCGACCGTCATCGACCGCCCCGCACAGCAGGTGGCGCGCCTTCGGGTGTACCCCGACGGCTCCAGCCGGACCATCGCCGAGGAGGAGGACCTGCCGCCCGGGCGCGAGCGTACCGCCGCGGAGGAGGAGGCGTTTCCTCCGCTCGCTCGCGTCGAGCGCATCATCCAGCACGCGCAGCGCGAGGAACTGCACGCCGCGTTCGTCCTCGCCGGCGCGCTGCGCGAGCACCTCACCCTGCGCAGGGGCGCGGAGGACGAACTCTCGCTGGAGGCACGGGCGATCGAGGCCTACATCGCCTATCTGCGGGGCGAGTACATGGTCTCCACCGTTCTCGCCCTGACCGTCGCGCGGATCCGCTGCCGCACCGACCTGACCCGGGCCGCACCCGAGGTCGCCCGGGCCACGGCGGCGTGGCAGCGGCTGTGGGACGAGGGCCAGGTCGCGACCCGGGGACAGGAACTGCTGCGCATGTGGGAGCGGCTGTCCGCGGAGGGCCTGTTGCAGGAACCGTCCCACCACGCCATGGCCCAGGCCGTCCGGACCCGGCTCGAACGGGGCAGCCGGTACGTGGAGAACCCGGCCCCCGCCCCGGCGGCGGCCCTGACCGCGGCTCAGGTACCGGCCGCCCCCGAGGACAGGCCCCTCAAGCCCACCCGACGGGGGCTGCGCCGTTTCACCCGACGGCCCGGCCGATCAGCCGGCTGAGCCGCCGCCGCCCGCCGGGAGGGGCCGATGCCGCCCCAACCCCAGCCTCGCTGACCGTCCTGTGGACGGTGGGCTACGTCGTGGCCTTCTTCCTCGGCAACTACATGGTCTCCCTGGGCGACGACGCCTGGCGCTGGCTGCTCGCCTCCAGCTGTGTGCCGGCGGTGGCCGTGGTGCTGCTCCGTATCGGCGTGCCCGAGTCGCCGCGGTGGCTGCTGGCGCAGGGGCGGGTCGAGCAGGCCCGCGCGGTTGTCACCCGGCTGGGCGGGGACGTGGAGGCGTTCGCCTCGCTGGTGCGCACCACCCAGGCCGCGGGCGGTGCGGCGAAGGCACGCTACCGGGATCTGTTCGGCCGGAATCACTGGCGGCACACCGCCTTCGGCGTGGTCTTCTACAACGCCCAGGTGGTGCCGTACTTCGCGATCTACACGTTCCTGCCGCTGGTGCTGCTGAAGATGGGGGTGGGCGAGGAGGACACCACCAGCGACGGCATGCTGAACGTCTTCCTGCTCGCGGGCAGCCTCGCGGGCCTGTGGTTCGTGGCCAAGGCGTCCCGTCGCTCCCTGACCATCTGGTCCTTCGTCGTCCTCATCGCCTCGCTCGCCCCGATCGCGATCTGGCCGGACGCCCCCACGGCGGTGCTCTTCCCGCTGTTCCTGGTCTTCACCTTCACCATGTCGGCCGCGGTCAACCTGGACCAGGTCTACCCGGCCGAACTGTTCCCCACCGACCTGCGCAGCTCGGGCGTGGGCCTGCTCAACGGACTCAGCCGTGTGGGCTCGGCCATAGGTACGTTCCTGCTCCCGCTGAGCCTGGACCACCTCGGCTTCTCCCCCACCATGCTGGTGCTGACCGTGGTCCTGGTCGCGGGGCTGGCCGCGTCGGTGGTGTGGGCCCCGGAGACGAAGAACATGGCGCTGCACTAGTCTCGCGCTCACTCCGTAGGCCCTCGGCCTGGGCGTATGCAGTTGCGAAGCAGGGGTGATCCCTGATCTCCTGACCAGCAACGTGGGACTGCCGGTCGGTTCGCTGTGCGGCGGTCCAGCCCTCATCCCCGACCGGCGACAGGACTTATGACAGACCGTGCTCACCCCGTGACGGCCGACGACGAGCAGCCGCCGGCGGGGGACGACCGTGCCTTCTTCGGACAGCCGAAGGGTCTGCTCACCCTGTCGGGCCTGGAGGTCTGGGAGCGTTTCTCGTTCCTGGGCATGCAGGCGATCCTGGTCCTGTACTTCGCCGACTCGGTGGCGAACGAGGGCCTGGGCATGGACGCGGGCACCGCCGCGTCGGTGTCGGCCGCCTACGGCACCCTCGTCTACCTGGTCTCCGTCGGCGGCGGATGGCTCGCCGACCGCATCCTCGGCTCCTACCGGGCGGTGCTGTGGGGCGGCATCCTCATCGCCCTCGGCCACTACTCCATGGCCGTGCCCACCGCCACCATGACGTGGGTCGGCCTGGGCCTGATCAGCGCCGGCACCGGCCTGCTCAAACCCAACGTGGCCGCCATGGTCGGCAAGCTCTACCGCACCGACGACGACCGCCGTGACGCCGGCTTCGCCCTCTACTACATGGGCATCAACATCGGCGCCTTCGCCGGCCCGCTGATCACCGGCTGGCTCGGCGAGCACCAGGGCTGGCACTGGGGCTTCTCGGCCGCCGCCTTCGGCATGACCCTGGGGCTGATCCAGTACGTCGTCGGGCGGCGGCACCTCGCCGGGCGCAAACACGCCGCCGAGTTCGCGCTGGCCCCGGCGGCCATGCGGCGGGCCGTGTGGCTGATGGTGGGCGGGACCCTGGCCTTCGCCGCGCTGTGCGGGCTGCTCGCGGGTGTCGGCTGGCTGACCATGGACCGCTTCGTGGACGTGCTCACCCTCGCCTCGGTGGTCGCGCCGGTCGTCTACTTCTGGATCATGTTCACCAGCCCCCGGGTCACCGCCGAGGAGCGCGGCCGGCTGCGGCCCTACATCGTACTCTTCCTCGCCTCGGTGGTCTTCAACTTCATCCTCTTCCAGGCGTACTCGACGATGATTCTGCTCGCGTCGACGAACGCGAACACCAGCATCCTCGGCTTCGACTTCCCGTCCAGCTGGTACGCCTCCGCGCTCGGTGCCTTCGAGGTGGCGCTGGCCCCCGTGGTCGCCGCCGTCTGGGTGCGGATGGGCCGCCGCCAGCCGCACGCCTCCAACAAGATCGCGCTCGGGGTGATCCTCGGCGGCCTGTCGTTCCTGCTCATGGTGTTGCCCACCTCGGGCCACGAGGGCACCGACTACCGGATGGCCGCCTGGTGGATCGTCGGCTCCTACCTGCTGCTCGGCCTCGGCGACGTACTCCTGGAGACCTCGGGCCTCTCGGCCAGCAGCAAGCTGGCGCCGAAGGCGTTCTCCAGCCAGACCATGGCCCTGTGGTTCCTGTCGCTGGCCCTCGCCAACGGGATCCAGGCCCAAGTGGTGAAGATCTACGACGACGTGTCCCAACCCGTGTACTTCGGCGTCAACGGCGGCATCGCGGTCGTCCTCGGCCTGGTCGTCGTCGCCCTCGCGCCGTGGCTGCGGCGCACCATGCACCCCGTCCACTGAGCACCGGCACGCCGGAAGGTACCGCCCATGCGCATCCGCACGGACTTCCCGTACGAGACGACCCACGAAGACATCCGCATCCCGCTGCCGGACGGCACCCGGCTCTACGCGCGGATCTGGCGGCCGGTCACCGAGGAACCGGTCCCGGCCCTCCTGGAGTACCTGCCGTACCGCCTCAGTGACTGGACGGCGCCCCGCGACAGCCAGCGCCACCCCTGGTACGCCGGTCACGGCTACGCCTCCGTACGTGTCGACGTGCGCGGGCACGGCAACAGCGAGGGCCTGCCCGGGGACGAGTACGACGCCACCGAGCTGGCCGACGGTGTGGCGGTCGTCGAGTGGCTGGCCGCGCAGCCCTGGTGCAGTGGCAAGGTGGGCATGTTCGGTATCTCCTGGGGCGGCTTCAACTCGCTCCAGATCGCCGCGCTCGCCCCCGAACCGCTGAAGGCCGTCGTCACCGTCTGCTCGGCGGACGACCGGTACGACAACGACGTGCACTACATGGGCGGCTCGGTCCTCGGCGTCGACATGCACGCCTGGGCCGCCACGATGCTCGCCTTCGTCTGCCGTCCGCCGGACCCGGAGTACGCCGGCGAGGAGTGGCGGGACCTGTGGCTGCGGCGCCTTGAGGCCGTCGACCCGTTCATCCACACCTGGCTGGCCCACCAGCTCCGCGACGACTACTGGAAGCACGGCAGCGTCTGCGAGGACTACTCCGCGGTCGACGCCGCCGTCCTCGCCGTCGGCGGCTGGCACGACCCGTACCGCGACACCGTGCTGCGGCTCGTGGAGCACCTGCCCGACGACCGGGTGCGGGGGCTGATCGGACCGTGGTCGCACCAGTACCCGGACCGCGGCCTGCCGCCGGGCCCGCCGATCGGTTTCCTCCAGGAGACGCTGCGCTGGTGGGACCAGCACCTGAAGGGCGAGGACACCGGCGTCATGGACGAACCGCTGCTCCGCTCCTGGATCAGCGAGTCGCACCCTCCGGCCACCGTCTACCCCGAGCTGCCGGGCCGCTGGGTCGGCGACCCGGCCTGGCCGTCCCCTTACGTCACCCCCACGGCCCACGCCCTCGGGGGCGATCCGGTCGTCGTACGCTCCCCCCAGCACACCGGCGTGGACGCCGGACGGTTCTTCCCCTTCGGCAACGACGCCGACCTGCCGCCCGACCAGCGGGAGGAGGACGGCCGCTCGGTGTGCTTCGAGTTCCCCGTCACCGACGGCCCCATCGAGATCCTGGGACGCCCCGAGGTCACCCTGCGCCTGCGGATGGACGTGCCGTACGGGCAGGCCGTCGCCCGGCTCTGCGACGTCGCGCCGGACGGCTCGTCGACCCTGGTGACCCGCGGCGCGCTCAACCTCGCGGCGCGCGAGGGCCGGGACCGCAACGTGCCGTGGAAGCCGGGGGCCACGGAGACGGTGACCTTCCGGCTCAACGGCATCGGTCACACCTTCCCCGCCGGACACCGCATCCGGCTCGCCGTCTCCTCGGCGTACTGGCCGTGGATCTGGCCGCAGGCGGGCTCCGACGGCTTCGTCCTGGAGCCGGCCGGCTCGGCGCTCGAACTCCCCGTGCGGGATGCCGCCGAACATCCCGAGGACACCGGCATCCGCTTCCAGGACCCCGAGCAGTCCGAGCCCTTGCAGGTGGTGTCACCGGCGACGCTGGAGGAGGAGCGCCCGGAGCGGCTGGTCGTGCGGGACGTGGCCAAGGGCGAATGGCGGCTGGAGGTGGACCCCCGCTACGGCGGGACGCGCGTGTACCCGGACGGTCTCGAGTTCGCCGAGGACGCGCTGGAGACCTACACCGTCCGGGAGGACGACCCGCTGTCGGCGCGGGCCCGGTCGGACTGGACCGTGCGGCTCCACCGGCCGGAGCGGGGCTGGGACGTACGGGTCGAGACCCGGTCGGAGATCACCTGCGACGCCGACGACTTCGTCACGTCGAACGAGGTGGTGTGCCGGGACGGCGAGGACGTCGTCTTCCACCGCACCTGGGAGCGGCGCATTCCTCGCATCGCCCGCTGACCTCCCGGCCGGCGGACGGTCCGGGGCGGTGGCTCACTCCTCGCTCCGGGCCTTCATCACCGTCTTGTTCAGCGCCCACAGCCCGATGCCGATGGCCACGAGCACGCCCGCCCGGATGTACACGTCCGCGGGCCGGTCGGAGAGCGGGCTGGCCAGGGCCAGGGAGGTGATCGCGCCCAGCACCGGCAGGACGGTGGGCGTACGGAAGTGCTTGTGCTCCACCGGGTCGCGGCGCAGGACCAGGACGGCGACGTTGACGACCGTGAAGACGCACAGCAGCAGGAAGGCCGTGGTGTCGCCGAGGCCCGCGATCTCCCCGGTGGAGACCAGGCCGATGGCGAGCAGCGACACGAAGACGATGCCGACGACCGGTGTGCGGCGCCGGGGCAGGACGCGGCCGAGGGCGCGGGGCAGGATGCGTTCGTTCGCCATGCCGTAGCAGAGGCGGGACGCCATCATGATGTTGATCAGCGCCGAGTTGGTGACCGCGAACAGGGCGATCAGCGCGAACAGCTTCGGCGGGAAGTCGAGTCCGCCGGCCTTGACAACCTCCAACAGCGGTCCGCTGGAGTCCTCCAGCACGCGGTAGTCGACGAGGAGCGAGGAGATCAGGGCGACCAGGACGTAGATGGTGCCGGTGACGGTGACGCCGATGAAGATGGCGCGCGGGAAGGTGCGCGCCGGGTCCTTGGTCTCCTCGGCCATGTTGACGGAGTCCTCGAAGCCGACGAAAGCGAAGAAGCCCAGCGCCGTCGCGCCCAGCACGCTGGTGACCAGCGCGTAGCCGGAGCCCCCGGCCTCGAACTCGCCGAGCCGGGAGGGGTCGCCGTCCCCGGTGAGGACCGCCCAGGCGCCGACGGCGAGGATGACGAAGAGGCCGGTCAGTTCGACCAGGGTGAGGACCACGTTGGTCTTCACCGACTCGGACACGCCGCGCAGGTTGAGGGCGGCGAGGGCGAGGATGAACAGGATCGCGATGAGCGTGGGCGGGAAGAAGTCCGTGAACTCGGAGAGGTAGTCGCCGCTGAAGGCGCGGGCCGCCGCGCTGGCCGAGGACAGGCCCGAGCACATCACCATGAAGGCGACGATGAAGGTGAGGAACGGCACCTGGAACGCCTTCTGCGTGTACAGCGCGGCTCCGGCGGCCTTCGGATACTTGCCGACCAGTTCGACGTACGAGGCGGCCGTCAGGATGGCGACCACGAACCCGATGGCGAACGGCAGCCACAGCGCGCCGCCGACCTTGCCCGCGACCTGGCCGGTGGTGGCGTAGATGCCGGTGCCGAGGATGTCGCCGATCACGAAGAGGATCAGCAGCTTGGGGCCGATGGCCCGCTTCAGCGAAGTGTCGTCCGCTCCTCCCGGCGAGGCGGTGGCGTCGCTTCCGGCTTTCGTCACGAGGTTCCCCCTGGGGCGGCTGACACGGACAAGGTGTCGACTGCCCTGCGGATCACCGAGTCATGCCCCCGCTTACTCCAGGCGGAAGCATGCGCGCTACCCCAACGGCGTGTCGGACGCCGTGCTCTCGATCAGGCTCTTGGGCCGGAGATCGGTCCAGTGCTTCTCCACGTATGCGAGGCACGCGGCGCGGGTGTCCTCTCCGTGGACGACGGTCCACCCGGCGGGCACATCCACGAAGGAGGGCCAGAGGGAATGCTGTCCCTCGTCGTTGACGAGTACCAGGTACACACCGCTCTCGTCGTCGAACGGGTTGGTCACGACTCCTCCTTCGACTTAACTTAGGCGAGGCTAGCCTTAGTCCGTCGCGGGAGGCAACATCGCACGTTCCGGAGGTCGCCCTACCCGGCGTCCGGCCACTCGTGAGGCTGCTCGGGCGGCTCGGGGTCGCTCTGCCGCGCCGCCGCCCGGGCGTTCTCGTCCCGGAGTGCCGTCAGCCAGGGCCAGAGGTCCGGCAACCGCTGCTTCGCGCAGGCCAGTCGATGCTCGATCCGGCACCGCTGGTCCCGCTCGGCCGGATACACGGCGTACACCGTCACCCGTCCGTCGGACAGCTCGATCCACCGGTGTTCGGCCGGCACCAGGTGTGCCAGCACCCTGACCTCCGGTTCCAGCAGCACCCAGTCCTGGTCCAACGTCATCACCCGGTCCTGTGGCAATCCGCAGAACGGGCAGGCGTACTGGCCGACTTCCAGTCGGCGGACGTCACCATGCGAAGCCGTCATTCCTCCAGCGTCCGCAACAGGTCGGCCGAGGCGTAGGGCGCGAACCGGACGGGACGCCCGGGGCACCGTCAGGCGGGAGGGGCGGCGCAAGACCCGGCAGGTGCATCCGGCACCCACCGTCGGCCGGCGGAAGGCCGAGATGCCCGGGACCTGTCCGCCGGCCGCGCGACCGCACAGGTCAGCCGGTCAGGGTGAAGGTCTGGGCGGCGGACTGGGAGCAGGGCTGCCGGGAGAGGCGGGCTCGCCCTCTTCCCCACTCCCTCGGTGTGGGTGAACCCCTGCGAGACGAGGGTGACCGGCATCGCCATCACCTCGGCGAGCCCGGACCAACGCGGGTGCGCCGAACGCCTCCTCGACCTCACCCTGGACGCGCCTGGCGACCCGCCCTGCTGCTCGCGCCGGTTGAGTCGGCACGAGCAGCAGGGGCGTGGCGAGGTCGCGTCACGCGACGGCGGTTCCCTCCAGCTCGACCAGCTGGCCGGGGATCGCAAGTCGCGAGACCCCGAGCATCGTGGAGGTGGGCGCCACCCCTGCGGCGCCCAAGCGTGCCGCCAGCACGCCGTAGTGCGGGAAGAGGAGATCGACGTCGGTCGTGTAGACGTTGAGCCGGACCAGGTTCGCGAGGGACATGCCCGCCTCGCCGAGCACGGCCTCCAGGTTGTCGACGCTCAGCGCCAACTGCGCGGCCATGTCGCCGTCGTGCTGGGGTTTGCCGTCGCCGTTCATCGCGGTCTGGCCCGAGATGTACAGGGTCCGTGTGTGCCCGGAGACGACCTCGCCCTGGTTGAATCCCAGTTCCTTCGACCACGTCACCGGGTTGACCGCGGTTCGTTCCACTGCCACGTCAGCTCCATTCGGTTCATCGGGAGTACGGACGACCATCGGCCCGGTTGTCGCCGGCTTCGACGTCGTGTCAGCCAGCGTGCCAATGAATCATGACACCCATAGTCATGTATTCGGATAGAGTTCCCGCGTGCGCGCCGACCGGCTGGTCTCACTGGTGCTACTGCTCCGACGGCGTGGTCAGTTGACCGCGGACACGCTCGCTCGCGAGCTGGAGGTGTCCACCCGCACCGTGCTGCGCGACATCGAGGCGCTGTCCGCGGCCGGCGTCCCGGTCTACGCCGAACGCGGCCGGCACGGCGGTTTCGCGCTGTCGCCCGGTTTCCGGACGGAGCTCACCGGCCTCAATCACGACGAGACCCTCGCCCTGCTGACCACCGGATCGAGCCGCGGCGAGCAGGTGTTCGGCCTCGGCCCGGCGCTCGCCTCGGCCCTGCGCAAGGTGGTCGACTCGCTGCCCGAGAACCATCGGGCCACCGCCAGCGACGCGGCACAAAGGTTTCTCGTCGACCCGGAGGCCGACCTGCTCTCCCGTCGGGTGGCGACCGAGCAGGTACCCAACGCCACGATGATCGAGGTCCGGCGCGCGGTGCTCGCCGGACGCAAATTGCGCATCCACTACGCGGCGGTGGACCAGAGCCCGAAGTGGCGCACGGTGGACCCGATCGGCCTGGTCACCGTGCGCGGCCAGAGCTATCTGCTGGCCACGAGATCGGGCGCGGACCGCACCTACCGGCTGTCCCGGGTCCTGGCCGCCGAGGAACTCCCCGAAACTGCGGAGCGGCCGGACCGGGTCGATCTGGACCGGATCTGGCGGGAACGTTCCGCGCGGTTTCTCTCCAGCGGCGACCACGTCACCGTGCTGGTACGGCTGAGCCCGGCCCGGCGCGAGGACCTGCTGGACACCGCCCTGGCCGTCCGCGCGGAGGAACCCGACGCGGATGGCCGGCTGCGGCTGGAGGTCACCTTCCAGGACGCACGACACGCCGAGTGGGCGTTGTGGCGGCTCGGCATGGACGCGGAAGCCCTGGCCCCACAGTCGTTGCGTACCGCCCTGCGCGACCGCGCCGCCGCGATCGTCGCCCGCTACGAGGACACGTGAGCCGGAGGGGGCGACGGGCCCTGTCGGCAGGCGGCTGCTGTGCACGGCCGGGAGACCGGGACGTTCCTCAGCCGTCGCGGGCGATGCGGAACAGCACGTTCGGGCGCAGGGGGCCCTCGGGTGCGGCCGGGTCGTCGAAGTCGTCGGCCGTGTCCCGGGTCATGCCGATCCTGCGCATCACCGCCTGGGAAGGGACGTTGGTGGCCGTTGTCACGGCGAGGATCTCGGGAAGGTCCAGGACCTCGAAGCCGTGTGCCAGCACGGCCCGCGCGGCCTCGGTGGCGTAACCCCGGCCCCAGGCCGACCGGGCGAGCCGCCAGCCGATCTCCACACCGGTGAACGGCAGCCCGTCCTCCACCTCGTCCAGCCCCGCGAAACCGATGAACTCGCCCGTGGCCCGGACCTCGACGGCCCACCATCCGTAGCCCCGCCGGTCGAAATCGGCCTGGAAGCCGGCGACGGAGGCATCGCTCTGTTCACGGGTGAGCGGGTCGCCCAGGTGCTCGCGCACGTCGGGATCGGCGTTCATCGCCGCCCACGGTTCGAGGTCGGAGTCGCGCCAGCGGCGGAGGACGAGGCGATCGGTACGCAGTTCGGTCATGCGCTCAGCCAAGCCAGCCGTGCCTTGCGAAGCAATCGCATTTACCGGTCCGCCGGTTCAGCCGAGGCGGCGGGCGGCCGCGTCGTAGGTGTCGGCAGGGGTGGTGTTGAAGGCGATCGCGGCGTCGGGAGCGTGGCGGCGGATCAGGTTTGAGCACCTGCTCGAAGAGGTCCAGCTGGTCGTCGGACGTCCGCAGGCCGCCACCGACGACGACGCACTCCCAGGGGCGGGCCGCCAGTGCGGCGGCGACCACGGCCGCCACGTCGTCGCTACCGTCCAGGCCGAACAGGCAGGTCTCCACGCCGACGCCGTGCTCGGCGAAGCGGGCGATTCCCGCCTCGATGGCGTCGGCCACCGGCTCGGGGTCCCAGGGCCCGAGCACGCGATACGGGTCGAGCCCGATGACGAGGACGCGGGGCGCCGGGGGCGTTGTGGCCACCTCTGGACCCTACGTCGCGGTGGCCGGGCGGACCAGCCGGTGGTCGGCCGGCGGTCCGTACCGCCCCGCGCGATCGTCGCTACGCGCCTACCAGCGCAACTCCCCGTTCTCGTCCTGGAAGGTCCCTGTCGGACCGTCCGCGCCCAGCGTCGCCAGCCGCACGATGGTTCTGGCGCTCTCCTCCGGTGTCCGGCCGCCTTCGAATCCCGCGGTCATGTCGGTGGCGGTGAAGCCGGGCTCGATCGCGTTGAACCTGATGTCCGGCTGGGACTTGGCGTACTGAACCGTCAGCATGGTGGCCGCCGACTTGGAGGCGGAGTAGAGCGCGGCCGGCAGGTGGTACTCCGGTCGGTCGGGGTTGTTCACCGCCCAGAACGACCCGGCGCTGCTGGAGACGGTGACCACGGTGGGGTTCGATGATCTGCGCAGCAGGGGCAGTGCCGCCTCCGTGACGCGTACTACGCCCACCGCGTTGGTGTCGAACACCCGGAGCGCCGTGGGGCCGTCGAGGGCTCCGTCTCCCAGGATGCCCGCGTTGTGCACCAGGACGTCGAGCCGGCCCTCGGCCGCGTCGATCGTCGCCAGCGCGCCGCTCACCGACGCGTCGTCGGTCACGTCGAGTTGCACGAAGCGTGCGGCGAGCGCCGCCGCGGCCTTCTCCCCTCGCTCGGTGTCACGCGCGCCGATGTAGACGACGTGACCCAACGCCTGGAGCTGTCTGGCTGTCTCGAAGCCGAGGCCCTTGTTGGCCCCGGTGATGAGGGTGACGGTCATGAGCTTCCCATCGAAGATACCCACTTCCGCATCGATCGATACGGAATTAGAACCGTAGCACTTCTGTAGCGGTCGATGCGGAAGAGCTAGACTGCGGGGGTGGAGACAAAACAGTGCGGCCCCATCGGCCGACCGCGGGGATTCGACACCGACCAGGCTCTCGAGCGCGCCATGCTGGTCTTCTGGGAGCACGGCTATGAGGGAGCCAGCCTGTCCTGCCTCACCCGCGCCATGGGCATCTCCACCACCAGCATGTACGCGGCTTTTGGCAACAAGGAGGAGCTGTTCCGCAAGGCCCTGGAGCGCTACACCGAGGGCCCGAGCGCGTACCTGGCCCGGGCGCTGGAGGAGTCGACCGCCCTCGGCGTCGCGACCGCGATCCTGGCCGGCACCATTCGCACTACCACTCGCCCGTCGCATCCCCAGGGGTGTCTGGGCGTCCAGAGCGCCCTGACGGCCAGCGAATCCGGGCGTGAGGTCCGTGAGCTGCTCGTCGCCTGGCGCAACGACAGCCACTCGTCCGTCCGCGACCGGTTCCGGCGGTCCGTCGACGAGGGCGACCTGCCTCCGGAGACCGATCCGGGGCTGCTGGCCCGCTGCCTCACCACCTTCGCGTTCGGCCTCGCCGTGCAGGCCGCGAGCGGCGTCTGCCGCGATGAGCTCCAGGAGGCGGCCGACGCCTTCCTGCGCACCTGGCCGCTTTCCTGACGTCCCGGTGAGTCGGGAAGCCAGGCGCATGCCGTGACGGGAGGTCAGTTCGTGAAGCGGCTGACGCTTTCCGGGTGGATGACGAGACGGACCTGTTCCACCGCCGGCATCCCGGCGAGGTCGTCGGCCCGGGCAGGGTCGTCGAGGTCCCAGTAGCGGGCGGCCAGGCGGGCGCACAGCTCGTGTGCTCCGTCGGTCTCCAGCGTGGTGCGCCGGCGACCGCCACCCAGCGCTCGCGTTCACCGACCGGGGAGGCCACGACGAGGGAGGCCCGGGGGTCCCGGCGCAGGCGCCGCACCTTGAGTGTCTCCGGGCCCGTGAACAGCTTCATCACTGTCCTTCCAATCGATTCCTGCCGACCGCCGCCGATCGCGGCCGATCACAGCCGATTGAACACCGCCTACGCCCGAGATCGCGGCGTAGACCGCCGCGGCCCTGCGAGAGGAGGAGCTCTGCCTCCGACGTCAGGCGCTCACCGTGGGCGGCGCGGAGCAGCAGGTGATCATCGTGTACCAGGCGGCGCCGGGAAGGCCGTCGGCCGAGGCCCTCGCCCGCCTCACCCGAGCGTGGAGGACGGGTCCACGATCCCCTCGACGATCCTCAACAGCCGGTCCCCCACCCGGTCGATGCTTCCGTTCCCTGTGCTGACCTGGGCGCCTTCGAGGAGGAAGGTGAGCTGGGCCGCGGTCTGTCCGGGGTCCGTCATCCCGGCCTCGACGCACATGGCGGTCAGCCTGCTCGTCTGGCGGGCCTTGTGTTCCTCGATCACCTGCCGTGCGGGGTGGGCGCGGTCGGGCAGTTCGGCGAGGGAGTTGATGAAGGGGCAGCCCCGGTGCGAGATCGCCGGCAGCCCTTCGGCGATGAAGCGGGCCAGGCCCATGATCTGGTCCTTCGGACGGCCGGGATGGTCGGCCTCGACGCGATCGAAGGCGGCCTGGTAGTCGGCGGCGACGATCCGCAGCCACTCCGCCACCAGGGTGTCCTTGGTCGCGAAGTGCCGGTAGACCGCCATCTTGGTGGTCTCGGCCTTGTCGGCGATGGCCTGGACGCTCACGCGCCGGATCCCCTCGCTCTGGAAGAGTTCCTCGGCCGCGTCGAGGATGCGCTCGCGAGGGGGCAGCTTCGCCACCCTGCTCGGCCTTCTGACGGTCGATGTCATGACTCCTCCGCGGCGTCCGTTCGGCTGGGGGCCCTTTCGTCTCCTGTTACGGTACCAGTCCGTCCCGGACGATACCGTTGAGTATCATCCGGGACTGTCCGGTACCGCTCTCTCCTGTGGAGTGACGATGAAAGTGACCGAGTACGTGCGTCTTGACGCGGTCGGCCTCGCGCGACTGGTGGCCCGGGGCGAGGTGACCCCCGCCGAGCTCGAAGCCGCCGCACGCGAGGCCACGCTTGAGGTCAACGGGCGGGTCAACGCGGTCGTGGAGACCTGGCCCACCGACGGCGAGCCCGCCCCGGGCGGCACGCCGCTGACCGGGGTGCCCTTCCTGATCAAGGACATCGGAGTCACCATGGCCGGGCGGCGCTCGGAACTGGGCAGCCGCCTCGCGGCCGGGAACGTCGCCCGCGCCGACTCCTTCCTGATGCGGCGCTTCCGCCGCGCCGGGCTCGTGACGTTCGGCCGTACCGCGACGCCGGAGCTGGCCTACAGCATCACCACGGAGCCCGTGCTCTACGGTCCGACCCGCAACCCGTGGGACCTGGAGCGCAGCGCGGGCGGATCCAGCGGGGGTGCGGGCGCGGCCGTCGCCGCCGGGGTCGTTCCGGTCGCCCACGCCACCGACGCCGCCGGTTCACTGCGGATTCCCGCCGCCTGCAACGGGCTCTTCGGACTGAAGCCCACCCGAGGCCGTGTCTCCATGGGCCCCGACGCCGACGAGACCTTCAACGGCCTCGCCGTGCAGGGCGGCGTGAGCCGGACCGTCCGCGACAGCGCGGCGCTGCTCGACCGCGTCCTCGGACCGGAACCCGGCGACCCCTATGCCGCCCGGCAGCCGTCCCGCCCCTACCTGGAGGAAGTCACCCGCGAGCCGGGCGCACTGCGGATCGGTGTCCTCACCCATGCCTGGGGCGGACGTCGCACCACCCCGCCGGTGACCGACGCGGTCACCCGCACCGTGCGGCTGGTCGAATCGCTCGGCCACCGGGTGGAGGAGGCGACGGTCGGTCTCGGAGCCGACTGGGAGGAGTTCGTGTCGGCCACCGCCCAGCTGTTCACGGCCAACCTCGCCGCCACGGTCGACGCGTTGGCCGCCGCATTCGGCCGGCCGGCCGACGCCTCCACCCTTGAGGCGGCGACTCTCGCGGGCTACCACTACGGACAGCGGGTCAGCGGCCCCCGGTTCGTCGCCGCCCTCGCGATACGCAACGCGGTCGCACGGAGCCTGGCTCGGTACTTCACCACGCACGACGTCCTTCTCACCCCCACCCTCCCGGAGCTTCCGATGCGGCTGGGTGCCTATACCGAGGACGCGGCGGCCCTGGACGGAGCCGGCTGGATCGACCGCCTCAACGACCGCTCGCCGTTCACCATGGCGTTCAACGTGGCCGGCAACCCGGCCATGTCCGTGCCGCTGACCGCCGACCCCGGGACGGGGCTCCCGATCGGCATGCAGTTCGCCGCCGGTCACGGACGGGAAGACCTGCTCTTCCGCCTCGCGGGGCAACTCGAACGGGCGCAGCCGTGGGCAGACCGCGCCCCCGCGGTCCGGGCCGGGAACCACACCGGCCGCGGCACCTCCCGGTGACCCCGACCGCCGCGGGGGCTACGGGCGGCCCGGGGTCCGCCGCACCCGGTTCCCGGTGTGGCGGAGGCAGGAGGCGACCACGATCAACGGCCACAGGGACTGGACGGCGGTCACGGCCCGCTCCGCGATGCCGACGTCGCCCTGTCGGTGCATCTCGATCAGGAACCACGCCCCGCCGACCGCCATCAGCGTCGTCACCGTGATCGAGGGCATCAGCCGCAGAGCCCAGGGGGCGGCCGAACCGCCGTTGACGGCCAGGACCGGCCACACCGCCAGCAGGGTGAATCCGACGACCGCCACCGCACCGTGGCGCAGGGATCCCCCGCTGGTCGGCGCGGGAAGCACCACCACGCCCAGGGCGGCGAGACCGCCGCCGGCCAGCGCCACCCGGCCGGCGGTGGCGGCGGCCCGCAGTCCCCAGGCGGTCAGCAGATGGCAGGCGCCCAGGGCGACGAACGCCGCCGACATCACCCAGAATCCCGGGGCTCCGTAGGCTCCCAGGGCGCTGATCGTCTGGGAGACGGGGTCATACGCAGGCCCTTCGAACAGCGCCGCGCCCGCCCAGCCTCCGATCAGCAGGACGGGCGCGCACCCTGAGGTGAGCAGGACCCATCTGGGGACAAGTCGCATCAAACAAGATTAAAGCGGAACCTGGAGGCATGGCCAGGCGTCCTGTGGTGGTGGGACGGCCGTCGCCCAGCGGCGGCCGGCGGGTCCGTGCGGACGGCGAGATCCTGGGACTGGCGTACGGCGTGCGGGATGTCGAGGAGTTCCTGCGGCGGGCCGGCCTTGAGGACGTCGACGTGGAGACCTCGGACCTGATCGAATGGCGCGGCGGCGGTCCGGAGGTCTGGTCGGTACGGACGTAGCGACCCCCACGACGAGGAGAGAGCCATCACCACACACACGGGCAAGGTGATCTGCGACATCACGGTCACGGCCGACGGGTACTCGGCCGGGCACGGCCAGACCGAGGAACGCCCGTTCGGCGACGACGGCGGGGACGGCACGGGTGACAGGCTGCACGCCTGGATGTTCGACACGCCCGACGAGAACAGGGCCGAGCTCGACCGGATGGCCGCCGCCGAGGCGTTCATCATGGGACGCAACATGTTCGGGCCCGTGCGGGGCGAGTGGGACCGCCCGTGGAACGGCTGGTGGGGCGACGATCCGCCGTTCCACGCGCCGGTGTTCGTCCTCACCCACCACGCGCGCGAGCCTCAGCCGATGGCCGGGGGCACGACGTACCACTTCGTCACCGACGGGATCGAGTCGGCGCTGGCACAGGCACGGGCGGCGGCCGGCGGCGGTGACGTCCAGGTGCAGGGCGGCGCGACCACCGTCAACCAGTACCTCGCGGCCGGCCTGATCGAGGAGCTTCGGCTGCACATCGTGCCGCTCACGCTCGGCGCCGGCACCCGGCTCTTCGACGGTGTCCCGTCGCTGCGGCTGGAGCAGATGGCCTCACGCGCGGCGACACAGGTCACGCACGTGACCTACCGCGTGCGCTCCTGACGCGGAGGGCCTCCGGCCGAGTACTTCCGGCCGGAGGCCCCACGCCCGAGCGGTGCGGTCACGGAGCGAGCAGGAGGCTGTCGCCGCGCTCCTTCGCGGCGGCGTACCGCCTGGCCACCTCCTGCCAGTCGACGACGGCCCACATGGCGTCGATGAAGTCGACCTTCTGGTACTTGTACTGGAGGTAGAAGGCGTGCTCCCAGGCGTCGAAGACCAGGATCGGCGTGGAGCCCTGCGTCGTCGCGGCGGCCTTGGTGAGCTGCGCCTTGAAACCGGCGAAGGAGCCGAACGGTCATGTTGTGCCAGTAGATCGAGTGCAGGATGTGCCCGGAGAGGTGGAAGGCGAGGTTCTTCTCCAGGCCGTTGATCGCCCCCCACTGCTCCTTGTCCCGCGGCGAGCTGCTCCAGCGTGTCGTTGGCGCCCTTCACGTAGGCCGCGTGGTGCTTGTCGTGGTGCAGCTCGGGGAGCGAGTACACCGCCATGTCCAACAACCGGTCCGGCGTCGTGCACCCGCCCCCGACAGGGCGTCAGTCCTCCCCCTCCAGGTCGCCCTCGGTCTCCAGGTACACCTGCCGCAGGGCTTCCAGGACGGCCGGGTCGGGCTTCTCCCACATGCCGCGCGACTCCGCCTCCAGCAGGCGCTCGGCGATGCCGTGCAGGGCCCAGGGGTTGGCCTGCTGGAGGAACTCGCGGTTGGCGGGGTCCAGGACGTACGCCTCGGTGAGCTTGTCGTACATCCAGTCGGCGATCACGCCCGTGGTGGCGTCGTAGCCGAAGAGGTAGTCGACGGTGGCGGCGAGTTCGAAGGCGCCCTTGTAGCCGTGGCGGCGCATCGCCTCGATCCACTTGGGGTTGACCACCCGGGCGCGGAAGACGCGGGAGGTCTCCTCCACCAGGGTGCGGGTACGGACCGTCTCCGGGCGGGTGGAGTCGCCGATGTACGCCTCGGGGGCGGTGCCGCGCAGGGCGCGGACGGTGGCGACCATGCCGCCGTGGTACTGGAAGTAGTCGTCGGAGTCGGCGATGTCGTGCTCGCGGGTGTCCGTGTTCTTGGCCGCCACGGCGATCCGCTTGTACGCCGTCTCCATCTCGTCGCGGGCCGGGCGGCCGTCGAGTTCGCGGCCGTAGGCGTAGCCGCCCCAGACGCTGTAGACCTCGGCGAGGTCGGCGTCGGTGCGCCAGTCGCGGGAGTCGATGAGCTGGAGCAGACCGGCCCCGTAGGTGCCGGGGCGGGAGCCGAAGATGCGGGTGGTGGCGCGGCGTTCGTCGCCGTGTTCGGCGAGGTCGGCCTGGACGTGGGCGCGGACGTGGTTGGCCTCGGCCGGCTCCTCCAGGGACGCGGCCAGGCGTACGGCGTCGTCCAGCAACCCGATCGTGTGCGGGAACGCGTCGCGGAAGAAGCCGGAGATGCGCAGGGTGACGTCGATGCGCGGACGGCCCAGCTCCTCGTACGGGATGGCCTCCAGGCCGGTGACGCGTCGCGAGGCGTCGTCCCAGACGGGGCGCACGCCGAGCAGCGCGAGGACCTCCGCCACGTCGTCGCCGGCGGTGCGCATGGCGCTGGTGCCCCACAGGGACAGGCCGACGGAGGTGGGCCATTCGCCGTTGTCGGTGCGGTAGCGCTCCAGGAGGCTGTCGGCGAGGGCCTGGCCGGTCTCCCAGGCGAGTCGGGAAGGTACGGCCTTGGGGTCGACCGAGTAGAAGTTGCGCCCGGTCGGCAGGACGTTGACCAGGCCGCGCAGGGGCGAGCCGGAGGGTCCCGCGGGAACGAAGCCGCCGTTCAGGGCGTGCACGGCGTGGTCGATCTCGGCGGTGGTCGCGGCGAGCCGGGGGACGACCTCGCGGGCGGCGAACTCCAGTACCGCGGCGACCTGTTCGCCGTGTTCGGACGGTACGGCGGCCAGGTCCCAGCCGGCGTCGTCCATGGCCTGGACCAGGGCGCGGGCCTGTTCCTCGGCGGCGTCGGCCGTGGTGCGGGTGGCGGCGGACTCGTCGAGGCCGAGGGCTTCGCGCAGGCCGGGCAGGGCGGTGGTGCCGCCCCAGATCTGGCGGGCGCGCAGGATGGCGAGGACGAGGTTGACGCGGTCGGCGCCGGCCGGCGGGTTGCCGAGGACGTGCAGGCCGTCGCGGATCTGAGCGTCCTTCACCTCGCAGAGCCAGCCGTCGACGTGGAGCAGGAAGTCGTCGAAGCCGTCGTCGTCCGGACGGTCCGCCAGGCCGAGGTCGTGGTCGAGCTTGGCGGCCTGGATCAGGGTCCAGATCTGGGCGCGGATCGCCGGGAGTTTGGCCGGGTCCATGGACGCGATCTGCGCGTACTCGTCGAGGAGTTGCTCCAGGCGCGCGATGTCGCCGTAGGAGTCGGCGCGGGCCATCGGCGGGACGAGGTGGTCGACGAGGGTGGCGTGCACGCGGCGCTTGGCCTGGGTGCCCTCGCCGGGGTCGTTGACGAGGAAGGGGTAGATCAGGGGCAGGTCGCCGAGGGCGGCGTCGGGGCCGCAGGCGGCGGACAGGCCGGCGTTCTTGCCGGGCAGCCACTCCAGGTTGCCGTGCTTGCCCAGGTGGATCATCGCGTCGGCGCCGAAGCCGCCGTCCTCGGCCCGCGCGGCGATCCAGCGGTAGGCGGCGAGGTAGTGGTGGGAGGGCGGCAGGTCGGGATCGTGGTAGATGGCGATGGGGTTCTCGCCGAAGCCGCGCGGCGGCTGGATGAGGATCAGCAGGTTGCCGCGGCGCAGGGCGGCCAGGACGATGTCGCCCTCCGGGTTGCGGCTGCGGTCGACGAACATCTCCCCCGGTGCCGGGCCCCAGTGTTCCTCGACGGCCGTGCGCAGTTCCCCGGGCAGGGTCGCGTACCAGCGCTTGTAGTCGGCGGCCGGGACGCGGACCGGGTTGCGGGCGAGCTGTTCCTCGGTGAGCCAGTCCTGGTCGTGGCCGCCCGCGTCGATGAGCGCGCGGATCAGTTCGTCGCCGTCGCCGGACGCGAGGCCCGGGACCTCGGCGTCGGTGTCGGCGCCGAAGTCGTAGCCCTCCTCGCGCAGTCGGCGCAGCAGGGCCACCGCGCTGGCGGGGGTGTCCAGGCCGACGGCGTTCCCGATGCGGGAGTGCTTGGTCGGGTAGGCGGAGAGGACCAGGGCGAGGCGCTTGTCGGCGGCCGGGATGTGCCGCAGGCGGGCGTGGCGTACGGCGATGCCGGCGACGCGGGCGGCGCGCTCGGGGTCGGCGACGTAGGCGGGGAGGCCGTCGGCGTCGATCTCCTTGAAGGAGAACGGCACGGTGATCAGGCGGCCGTCGAACTCGGGGACGGCTATCTGGCTGGCGGCGTCCAGCGGGGAGACGCCCTCGTCGTTGCTCTCCCAGTCGGCGCGGGAGCCGGTCAGGCACAGGGCCTGGAGGATGGGGACGTCGAGGGTGGTGAGCGCGCCGGCGTCCCAGGACTCGTCGTCACCGCCGGCGGACGCCTCGGCGGGCTTGGTGCCGCCGGCCGCGAGGACAGTGGTGACGATCACGTCGGCCGCCCGCAGGTCATCGATGAGTTCGGGCTCGGGGGCGCGCAGGGAGGCCACGTAGCGGGGCAGCGGCCGCCCGCCGGCGTTCTCGACGGCGTCGCACAGGGCGTGCACGAAGTCCGTGTTGCCGCTCATGTGGTGGGCGCGGTAGTAGAGCACGGCCACGGTCGGGCCATCCGCGTCCTGGCGCGGCGCGCGGTCCAGCGGGCCCCAGGTGGGGGCGGGCGTCGGCGGGTCGAAGCCGTGGCCGGTGAGCAGCACGGTGTCGGACAGGAAGCGGGCGAGCTGCTCCAGGTTGGCCGGGCCGCCGTGGGCGAGATAGGCGTGGGCCTCGGCGGCGAGACCGACGGGGACGGTGGAGGCCTCCATCAGCTGGGCGTCCGGGGCCTGTTCGCCGCTGAGGACCACGACGGGGCGGCCGTCGGCGAGGAGCAGGTCGAGACCTTCACGCCAGGCACGCAGTCCGCCGAGGAGGCGTACGACGACCAGTCCGACGCCGTCCAGCAGGGCGGGCAGGTCGTCGAGCGGGAGCCGGGCGGGGTTGGCGAACCGGTAGGCGACCGGGCCGGTGGCGGCGCGGGCGCTCAGCAGGTCGGTGTCGGACGTCGACAGGAGCAGGATGCTGGGGTGCGAGGCACGCTCCCCGGAAGAATGCGGCATGCGGCGTCTGCCCTTCCTCGGGGTCCGCGCCCCGGGCGGTGAGAGACGGCGGGAGTTCCTGACTCGTCCGGCCCTCAGGGTGGCCGGACTCACAGTGGCGGGACCGCGCCGGATTCACACCGGGCTTCCTCCCCTGTCGCCGTCTGGCGGTGGGCGGACCGGATGATCCACCCAGGAGCATAGTAAGGGTCCCGCCGGGAAGGGCGGCAGGTGCCACCGGTGTGACGGTCGGTATGCTCGCGGCCATGTCCTCGGCACTCCCTTCCATATCCTCCCAGGCCACAGCGGTCTCACGGGACCGTGGTGACGCCTGCCCGGGGACGCTGCGGCTGCACGCCGCCGACGACGGTGCCCTCGCCCGCGTACGGATACCCGGCGGGGCCCTGGGCGTCGTTCAGGCCGAGGCGCTGGCCGACGCCGCCCGGCGGCTGGGCGACGGGGAGCTTCATCTGACGTCCCGGGGCAACGTGCAGCTGCGGGGGCTGCGCGACGGCTGCGGCGGGGAGCTGGCCGGGCTGCTGGACGCGGCCGGGCTGCTGCCCTCGCCGGGGCACGAACGGGTGCGCAACATCGTCGCCTCGCCGCTGTCCGGCCTCGACGGGCACGGTCCGCGGGACGTACGGCCGTGGCTGTCGGCCCTGGACGCGGCGTTGTGCGCGAGCGAACGGGCGCGGGAGCTGTCGGGCCGGTTCCTGTTCGCGCTCGACGACGGCCGCGGGGACGTGGCCGGACTCGGCGCCGACGTCACCGTGCGGGCGACCGGCGGCGATGCGGCGCAGGTCGCGCTGCACTCGGTGGACGCGGCCTGGCGGGTGGCCGCGGACGAGGCGTCCCGGGCGGCGCTGCTGGCGGCCGAGGCATTCCTCGACGTCGCCCGCGAGTCCGGGGAGCGGGTGTGGCGGGTGGACGAACTCGCCGTACCGGCCCATGTCCTGACGCGGGCGGTGGACCGCCGTCTGTCCGAGGCGGGAGTCGGCCACGTCAAGGAGCGGCCGGCCACCACACGCGCGGACGGGCCTCCTCCCGGGCTCCTCGGGGACGCCCTGTGCGCGCACGTGCCGCTGGGCCGTCTCACCGGCCCGCAGTGGCGGGAGTTGACGCACGTCGCCGCTCTGACGCCGGACGCCGAACTGCGGTTGACACCGTGGCGCGGCGTCGTCGTACCAGTCGGGGGCCTGAGCGCATCGGACACCGCCGCCGCCCTCGACCGCCTCCGTGCCGTCGGTCTCGTCACCGACGCCTCCTCCCCCTGGCCGCGCGTCGGCGCCTGCATCGGCCGCCCGGGGTGCGGGAGGTCGCACGCCGACGTACGGGCCGACGCGGCCGGCACCCTGCCCGCCGCGGGCCGGTCCCCGCTCCCCTTGTACTGGTCCGGCTGCGAACGCCGTTGCGGCCACCCGCGCGGCGACCGGATCGACCTGGTCGCCGTCCCCGAGGGGGGCTACCGCCTCACCGCCACCGCCGGCCCCCCGGACGGGCCGGCGCGCACCACGGTCCTGACGGACCCCTCCGATCTCGCCACCGCACTGGCGGCGATCACTCCATGAGCCGTACGACGACCGAGAGCAGCGGGAAGAACACCGTGACCACCCACGCATACGAGAAGGACGGAGCGGCCATCTACCGCCAGTCCTTCGCCACGATCCGGGCGGAGGCGGACCTCACGGGCCTGCCCGCCGACGTCAGCCGGGTCGCCGTCCGGATGATCCACGCCTGCGGCATGGTCGACCTCGTGCGCGACATCGGCCACACGCCCACGGTGGTGGCCCGCGCCCGCGAGGCCCTGCTGGCCGGTGCGCCGATCCTCTGCGACGTGCAGATGGTGGCCAGCGGTGTGACCCGCAAGCGGCTGCCCGCGGACAACGAGGTGCTGTGCACCCTCTCCGACCCGGCCGTCCCGGGGCTGGCGGCGGAGCTGGGCACCACGCGCAGCGCCGCCGCGCTGGAGCTGTGGCGCGACCGCCTTGAGGGCTCCGTGGTCGCCGTCGGCAACGCGCCCACCGCCCTCTTCCGGCTCCTGGAGATGATCGAGGAGGGGGCGCCGAGGCCCGCGGCCGTCATCGGTGTGCCCGTCGGCTTCATCGGTGCCGCCGAGTCCAAGGAGGCCCTGGCGGCCCACCCCTCGGGCCTGGAGCACCTGGTCGTCCGGGGCCGTCGCGGAGGCAGCGCCATCGCCGCCGCCGCACTCAACGCGATCGCGAGCGAGGAAGAATGAGCGGCAAGCTGTACGGGGTCGGGCTCGGACCCGGCGACCCGTCCCTGATGACCGTGCGCGCGGTCGAGGCCATCGCCGAGGCGGACGTGATCGCGTATCACAGCGCCCGGCACGGACGGTCCATCGCCCGCTCCATCGCGGAGCGGCACCTGCGCGCCGACCACGTCGAGGAACGGCTGGTCTACCCGCTCACCGTCGAGACCACCGACCACCCGGGCGGCTACCAGGGCGCCATGGACGACTTCTACGCCGAGGCGTCGGCGCGGCTCGCCGCCCACCTCGACGCGGGCCGCACGGTCGCCGTCCTCGCGGAGGGCGACCCGCTCTTCTACGGCTCCTACATGCACATGCACAAGCGGCTCGCCGACCGGTACGACACCGAGGTGATCCCCGGTGTGACGTCCGTGTCCGCCGCCGCGGCCCGTCTGGGCACGCCGCTCGTCGAGGGTGAGGAGGTGCTGACCATCCTGCCGGGCACGTTGCCCGAGGAGGAGCTGACGGCCCGGCTCGCCTCGACGGACGCGGCCGTGGTGATGAAGCTGGGCCGTACCTTCCCCAAGGTGCGCCGCGCGCTGGAGGGTTCGGGACGGCTGGGGGCGGCCCGGTACGTGGAACGGGCCACGATGGCGGGAGAGCGTCTCGCGGACCTGGCCGACGTGGAGGCCGGCTCGGTGCCCTATTTCTCGGTGGCGGTGCTGCCGAGCCAGGTGGACGCCGAGCCGCCGGTGCCGGAGCCGGGTGCCGTCGGGGAGGTCGTGGTCGTCGGGACCGGGCCGGCCGGGCCGTTGTGGCTGACGCCCGAGACCCGCGGCGCGCTCGCCGCCGCCGACGACCTGGTCGGCTACACCACCTACCTGGACCGCATCCCGGTCCGTGCCGGTCAGCGGCGCCACGGTTCGGACAACAAGGTGGAGGCCGAGCGCGCGGAGTTCGCGCTGGGGCTCGCCCGGCGGGGACGCCGGGTCGCGGTCGTCTCCGGCGGCGACCCCGGGGTCTTCGCCATGGCCACGGCCGTGCTGGAGGCCGCCTCGGCCGAGGAGCACGCGGACGTTCCGGTGCGGGTGCTGCCCGGGGTGACGGCCGCCAATGCCGCCGCGGCCCGCGCGGGGGCGCCGCTCGGCCACGACTACGCCGCCCTGTCGCTGTCCGACCGGCTCAAGCCGTGGGAGGTCATCGCCGGGCGGCTGCGGGCCGCGGCCGGCGCCGACCTGGTGCTGGCGCTGTACAACCCCGGTTCCGGCAGCCGGACCTGGCAGGTCGGCAAGGCCCGCGAACTGCTCCTCGAACACCGGGCGCCGGACACGCCCGTCGTGGTCGCGCGGGATGTGGGCGGTTCCGGCGAGCGGGTGCGGATCGTGCGGCTGGCGGACCTGGATCCGGCCGAGGTCGACATGCGCACGATCCTGCTGGTCGGCTCGTCCCAGACCCGGGTGGTACGGCGCGGCGACGGCGAAGAGGTCGTGTGGACGCCCCGCCGCTACCCGGAGACGTGAGGGGCGCCGCCCGTGGGCCGGCGCCTCGCGGGTGCCTCCCGGACCCACCGCGCCGCCTCCCGGGGCCCGCTCACGACCGGCACACCCTCGGGCACCGACGGCCGGCGCACCACGACCACCGGCACCCCGGCCTCACGGGCGGCCGCCAGCTTCGGCGCGGTGGCCTCTCCCCCGCTGTCCTTGGTGACCAGGACGTCGATCCGGTGCCGGCGCAGCAGCTCGCGTTCCCCGTCGAGCGTGAAGGGGCCGCGGTCGAGCAGTACTTCCATGCGGGGCGGACACGGGCCGTCGGGCGCGTCGACCGACCGCACGAGGAACCACAGGTCGCGCAGACCGGCGAAGGCGGCCAGTCCCGTGCGGCCGGTGGTGAGGAACACCCGCGCGCCGAGTGCGGGGAGCAGCGTGGCGGCCTCCGCCAGGGAGCCGGCCTCGTGCCAGTCGTCCCCGGCGACCGGCGCCCAGCCGGGGCGGCGCAGGGCGAGCAGGGGTACCCGGGCGGTGGCGGCGGCGCGGGCGGCGTTGAAGCTGATGGTGCCGGCGAACGGGTGGGTGGCGTCGATGAGCAGGTCGACGGTGTGCGCGCCGAGCCAGGCGGCGAGTCCTTCGGCTCCGCCGAAGCCGCCGACGCGCACCTCGCCGGGTGGCGTCCTGGGCGCGGCCACCCGTCCGGCCAGGGAGTTCGTCACACGGAGCCCCGGCAGGGGTTCGGCCGCGAGAAGTTCGGCGAGCCTGCGGGCCTCCGTGGTGCCGCCGAGGATCAGTACGTGCACGGCAGAGTCGTTCCCTTTCTACGGTTTCGTCCTTTGCGTGGGACACGAGTGAGCGGGGCATGAGCGTCGAGGCCGCGGGCGGTCGCGGCGCCCAACTCAAGCACACCGGTCTGCGTCCCGGCTGGACCACGGGTGCCTGCGCGACCGCGGCGACGACCGCCGCGTACACCGCGCTGCTCGCCGGTGACTTCCCCGACCCGGTGACGATCACCCTGCCCAGGGGGCAGACCCCGTCCTTCGTCCTGGCGGCCGAGGAGCTGGCGGACGGATACGCGATGGCGGGGGTCGTGAAGGACGCCGGGGACGATCCGGACGTCACGCACGGGGCGCTGGTCCGGGCGACGGTACGGCGGCTGCCCGCCGGGGCCGGAGTCGTCTTCCGGGCGGGTCCTGGCGTGGGCACGGTCACCCGCCCCGGCCTCCCCCTGCCCGTCGGTGAACCGGCCGTCAACCCCGTGCCCCGGCAGCTGATGCGCGACCACGTCGCGCGCGTCGCCGAGCGGTACGGCGGCAGCGGCGACGTCGAGATCACCGTCTCCGTCGACGACGGCGAGGAGATCGCCCGCTCCACCTGGAACCCCCGGCTCGGCATCCTCGGCGGCCTCTCCGTCCTCGGCACCACCGGGATCGTCGTGCCGTACTCGTGCTCGGCTTGGATCGACTCGATCCGGCGGGGGGTGGACGTGGCCCGTGCGGCGGGCCGTACGCATGTCGCGGGGTGCACCGGCTCCACCTCGGAGCGGACGGTCGTCGAGGAGTACGGGCTGCCCGAGGACGCGCTGCTGGACATGGGCGACTTCGCGGGGGCGGTACTGAAGTACGTCCGCCGTCATCCCGTGGACCGCCTGACCGTGTGCGGCGGCTTCGCGAAGCTCTCCAAGCTCGCCGCCGGCCACCTCGACCTGCACTCCGCCCGCTCACAGGTCGACAAGGGCTTCCTCGCCGGGCTCGCCCGGCGCGGCGGCGCCGACGAGGCCCTGGTCGCCGAGGTGGCGGGGGCCAACACCGGGCTCGCCGCCCTCCAGCTGTGCCGGGCGGCCGGGGTTCCGCTGGGCGACCTGGTGGCGAGGGCGGCCCGCGACCAGTCGCTGGCCGTGCTGCGCGGGGCGCCGGTCGCGGTCGACGTGATCTGCGTCGACCGCGCGGGGACGGTGGTGGGCCGCAGCGGGGTGGCCTGAGTCGCGGCCCTGGAACTAGCCGTCCTCGGGGCTGGTCTCGTCCCTGGCCGGGCCCACCCGGAGGCGGTTGCCGTCCGGGTCCCGGAGGGCGAGTTCCCGTCCCCAGGGCTCCTCCTCGGGCACGACGCCGAACTCGGCGGCGACCGCGTCGAGGTCGGTGACCCGCAGGTACACCAGGGTGTCCGGGCGCGCGTCGCCCTCGTGCTCCGACAGATAGAGCCGGACCCGCCCGCGGGCGACCTCCGTGAAGACGGGGAATCCCGGTTCGAAGCGGTGCTCCCACTGCTGGACGAAGCCCAGCCGCGTGTACCACCGCACCGCCGCCGCGGCCTCGCGCACCCGCAGGATCGGGATGACCTCTTCAGCCGATTCGGCGGATTCGGCGGATTCAGCAGACATGCCGTTCCCTCTCCGTCGAGTACAGGTGGCTGTCGCGGAACTGCTCCGCGCCGAGCGTCCGCCCGACCATGATGACGGCCGTGCGCAGCACCCCCGCGTCCTTCACCTTCCCGGCGATCTCGTCGAGCGTGCCGCGGATGACCAGCTCGTCGGGGCGGGAGGCGTAGGCGACGACGGCGGCGGGGCAGTCGGCGCCGTAGTGCGGCAGCAGTTCGCCGACCACGCGGTCCACGTACCGGGCGGCCAGGTGCAGCACGATCAGTGCGCCGCTGCGGCCGAGGGTGGCGAGGTCCTCGCCCTCGGGCATGGGGGTGGCCTGCTGGGCGACGCGGGTGAGGATGACGGTCTGCCCGACCGTCGGTACGGTCAGCTCCCGCTTCAGCGCGGCCGCCGCGGCGGCGAAGGCCGGCACGCCCGGGACCACCTCGTACGGCACCCCGGCCGCGTCCAGGCGTCGCATCTGCTCCGCGACCGCGCTGAACACGGACGGGTCTCCGGAGTGCAGCCGGGCCACGTCGTGGCCCTCCTCGTGCGCGCGGACCAGCTCGGCCGTGATCTCGTCCAGGGTGAGCTGCGCGGTGTCCACCAGCCTCGCGTCCGTGGGGCACTCCGCGAGCAGTTCGCGCGGCACCAGGCTGCCCGCGTACAGGCAGACCCGGCAGGCGGCGAGCGTCCGGGCGCCGCGCACCGTGATCAGGTCGGCGGCGCCGGGGCCGGCACCGATGAAGTACACGGTCATGTGTCTGCTCCTGCGGGTGGTTCGACGGTCTTCTCCACGGCCCACTGGGTCACCGGCATCGCCTGCCGCCACCCGGTGAAGCCGCCCACGGGGACGGCGTGCGCCACGGCCAGGCGGACCAGTTCGCCGCCGTGGCGGCGGTGGGCGTCGGCCAGCAGTGCCTCGGATTCCAGCGTCACGGTGTTGGCCACCATGCGGCCGCCGTCCGGCAGCGCGTCCCAGCAGGCGGCCAGCAGTCCGGGGGCGGTGAGGCCGCCGCCGACGAACACCGCGTCCGGCCGGGGCAGCCCGGCCAGCGCCTCGGGGGCGGCACCGGTCACCACCTGGAGGCCGGGCACGCCGAGCCGTTCGGCGTTGCGGGTGATGCGCTCGGCGCGGGCGGGGTCGCGTTCGACGGTGATCGCCCGGCAGGCGGGATGCGTACGCATCCACTCGACGGCGATCGAGCCGGAGCCGCCGCCGACGTCCCACAGCAGTTCGCCGGGGGCGGGGGCGAGGGCGCCGAGCGTGGCGGCCCGAATGTGCCGTTTGGTGAGCTGCCCGTCGTGCTCGTAGGCCGCGTCCGGCAGGCCCGGCACCGCGCCCAGACGCAGGGCGTCCGGGGCCCGGCGGCACTCGACGGCGACGATGTTGAGGGGGTCGCCAGGCGGATGGGGCCAGTCGTCGGCGGTGGCCGGCGTCGTCGTGCGCTCCTTCGCGCCGCCGAGCTGTTCCAGCACCCGCATCCGGCTCGGACCGAAGCCGCGGTCCCTGAGCAGGGCGGCGACGTCGTCGGGGGTGGTGGCGTCCGCGCTGAGCACGAGGAGGCGCCGGCCGTCGTGCAGGGCGGCGGCGAGGCGGGCCGCGGGCCGTCCCACGAGCGTGACGACCTCGACGTCCTCCACGGGCCAGCCGAGGCGGGCGCAGGCGTGGGAGACGGACGAGGGGTGCGGCAGGACGCGCACGGCGCCGGGCCCGAGTTCTTCGGTGAGGGCGCGGCCGATGCCGTAGAACATGGGGTCCCCGCTGGCCAGTACGGCGATCCGGCGGCCGGCGTGCGCGGCGAGGAGGGCGGGGACCGCCGGCCGCAGCGGGGAGGGCCAGGCGACCCGTTCCCCGGCGTACTCCGGGGGCAGCAGGTCGAGTTGGCGTGCGCCGCCGATCACGACGTCCGCGTCGAGCAGGGTCCCTCGCGCGGAGTCCACGAGCCCTTCCCAGCCGTCGGCGCCGATCCCGACGACGGCCGGTGCGGGGGTCTGGGCGGTGGTCACTGCTGAGTACCTCGGGGTCCGGGAGACGCGGAAGACGCGCTCTGTCGAAGACGCACTCTACGGGGCGCCCACCTGCGCAGGGCCGCTCGGGTACACATCGCCCCATTCTTCCGCTGCCGGTGACCGCCTGATGACCTCCGGCATCCGGGTCCACCGCGGTACCGGGCTGCTCGCGCACACCGGCGCGCTGCGTGCGGTGGACGACCCCGGCGTCGTTCCCCGCCGACCGCTGCCACCCGCAGGCCGCCGCCGGCCTCGACGCCGACCGCACCGCCGACTGGTTGTGCGGCGCCCGGGAGATCGACGAACTGGCCGTCCGCCAAGCGGACCGCGGCGCCGGTCTCGCGGGTGACCTGCTCGACGCGGTGACCGAGGACGCGCCCGGGGGGACGCGCCTGGCTGCTGACGTCGGTCCGCAACGGACGGGCCGTCGCCTTCTACCGCCGCCGGGGCTGGACCCAGGTCACCCACCCCTCCCCCGACGGCCGGGGCGTCGTCGTCTTCCTCGGCCCGCGCCATCCCGCCCGGTCCTTGGCGCCGCTTCCCCTCCGAGCCTCCTGGTCACGCATCGGCCCCGGCGTGGCCTGACTGGTCGCACCTGCGTCAATGATGAAAACTGACGCTATGGACCGCTTGCCACGGCGGAGCATCGCCGGCCAGGTCTTTCTGCTGCAGGTCGGCACAACGCTGCTGCTCATCGTCACCGCGGTGGTGTTCCTGGTGTTCCAGGCGCAGCGCGACAGCACCGACGACGCCCGCCGCACCGCCCTGGGCGTCGCGGAGGCCTTCGCCACGGCTCCGGGCACGGCGACGGCACTCACCGGAACCGACCCCACCGCCGTACTCCAGCCCCGTACCGAAGCCGTCGGCAAGTCCTCCGGCGTCGACTACGTCGTGGTCTTCGACGACGAGGGAATCCGCTTCACCCACCCCGACCCGGCACTGATCGGGAAGCGCGTCGTCGGCCCACCGGGACTGCTGGACGAGGTCTTCGGCGGCCGGTCGGTCACCCGGACGTTCGACACGAGCGTGGGCCCGACGGTGAACGCCGACGTCCCCGTGCGGGCGGCGGACGGCCACGTGGTGGGCGGTGTGGCCGTCGGCATCACGATCACCAACGTCAACGAGTCGGCCCACCGCCAACTGCCCGCCCTGCTGGCCGCGGGCGCCGCCTCACTCGCGCTGGCCCTCGGCGCCGCGGCCCTGGTGAGCCGGCGGCTGCGGCGGCAGACCCACGGTCTCGGACCGGTCGAGATCACCCGCATGTACGAGCACCACGACGCGGTGCTGCACACCATCCGGGAGGGCGTGCTGATGGTCGACGGCGACCGCCTGGTACGCGCCAACGACGAGGCGCGGCGCCTCCTCGATCTCCCCGAGAAGTGCGAGGGTCTCCCCCTCGGCCGCCTCGGACTGGGCCCGGGGATCGTCGAGCTGCTCACCTCGGGCGACACCCGCACGGACGAGATGCACACGGCCGGGGACCGGCTCCTGGCGGTCAGCCTGCGCCGGGTGGAACGGGGCGGCGTGACCACGGGCTCCGTGGCCACGCTGCGGGACACCACCGAGCTGCACCGACAGCGGAGCAGGGCGGAGCGCGCCCACAAGCGGCTGGAACTCCTCTACCACGCGAGCGCCCGGATCGGCACCACACTGGACGTGGTGCGCACCGCCGAGGAGCTGGCCGAGGCGTCGACGCCCCGCTGCGCGGACTTCGTCACGGTCGAACTGCTGGACGCGGTGCGGCGCGGCGCGGAGCCCGCCCCGGGCGACCTGGTCATGCACCGTGTCGCCCTGCACGGCGTCCGTGACGACGTCCCGCTGATCCCGGTCGGCGAGGCGATCGCCTTCCGGCCCGGCACGCCCATCACGACCGGCCTCGCCTCCGGCCACGCGGCCCTCGTCGCCGACCTGCGCGCGGAGGAGGGCTGGCAGCGGCAGGATCCCGTCCGCGCGCCCAGGATCCTCGGCTACGGCATCCACTCGCTGATCTCCGTTCCGCTGCGCGCCCGGGGCATCGCGCTCGGAGTGGCCAACTTCTGGCGCGGTGCGGGCTCCGAGCCGTTCACGCGGGAGGACCTGTCCATCACCGAGGAACTGGCGTCGCGGGCCGCGGTCGCCATCGACAACGCGAGGCGCTTCCACCGCGAGCACACCGTCGCGGTGGCTCTGCAGCGCAGCCTGCTGCCGCACGGGCTGCCGGTGCAGAACGCCCTCGACGTCGCCTACCGCTACCTGCCGGCGCAGGCGGGCGTGGGCGGCGACTGGTTCGACGTGATCCCGCTGTCCGGCGCGCGGGTCGCCCTGGTGGTGGGCGACGTGGCCGGTCACGGGCTGCACGCCGCGGCCACCATGGGCCGGCTGCGGACCGCCGTGCAGAATTTCGCCGGTCTCGACATGGCTCCCGACGAACTCCTCGGCCACCTCGACGAACTGGTGGCCGGCCTCGACCGGGACCGCACCGACGCGAGCACCGGTACGGACATCGTCGGTGCCACCTGTCTCTACGCCGTCTACGACCCGGTCTCCGGTGACTGCACCATGGCCCGCGCCGGGCACCCGCCGCCGGCCGTCGTCCGCCCGGACGGCAGCGTGGACTTCCCCGAGCTGCCGCCCGGTCCTCCCCTGGGCCTCGGCGGCCTGCCCTTCGCTCCGGCCGAGTTCCGGCTCCCCGAGGGCAGTCGGCTCGTCCTGTTCACCAATGGACTGGTGACGGGCCGGGGCCGGGACATCGAGGCCGGCCTCGACCTGCTCCGCAGCCGGCTCGCCGACGCGGACCGGACACCGGACGAGACCTGTGCCGTGCTGCTGGACGCCCTGCTCCCCGACCGCCCCGACGACGACATCGTCCTCCTCGTGGCCCGTACCCGGGCCTTCCCGGCCGACCGGGTCGCCGAGTGGCACGTGCCGCGTGACCCGGCGGCCGTCGCCGGCGGCCGGGCCGATGCGACGCGCCAACTCACCGAGTGGGGCCTCGAAGAGACGGCGTTCATCACCGAGCTGATCCTCAGCGAGCTGGTCACCAACGCCATCCGGCACGCGGCCGAACCGGTGCGCGTCCGGCTGCTGCTCGACCACAGCCTGATCTGCGAGGTCTCCGACGGCAGCAGCACGGCGCCCCACCTGCGCATGGCCGCCACCACCGACGAGGGAGGCCGCGGCCTGTTCCTCGTCGCCCAGTGCGCCCGGCGCTGGGGCACTCGGTATCACGCGCAGGGCAAGGTCATCTGGACCGAACAGCCTCTGAACGCCCTCGACACCGAGGGCCGGTGACCGTCCCCGCTACCCGGCCAGGCAGCAGTCGCCGCACTTCGAGCCGTTCGGCGCGCGGTAGTAGAGACAGCAACTGCGGCGCCGGAACGTGAGATCCGGACCGGTGATCTCTCCGGTGCCCACGAGCCGTCCGGTGTTCAGCAGCTCGGTGGTGAGGCCGGTGAGCGGCTCGCGCAGTGCGGGGTGGGCCGTCAGCAGGGCGCGGGCCGCCTCGACGAGCGCCGAGGCCGCGTTGCCGTCCAGCAGTCGTGGGGCGACCTTGACGCGCAGCCCTTGGGCCAGCGCCTCCAGGTGCGCCGTCACCTGCTCGTACAGCGCGAGGGCCGGGGACGGCAGTGGGCCGGTGCGCAGACCGGCGGGGCGCGGCATGCGCAGGGCCGGTCCGTCGTCGGCCCGCTCCAGCCGGCTCAGGTCCGGGACGATCCCGTGCAGGAGTACGCAGGCCAGGGCGGGCGACCAGAGGCGGGCCGCGTGGCCGAGGTGGGCGATGGACACGCCGATCCGCGGTTCGCGCGCCCGGTGGCGGTGCGCGACGGCCTCGGCGAGGTCGGTGAAACCCCGCGAGTAGGAGAGGCCGAGCGGATGCCGGCCCGCGTCGCCGCCCCCGACGCGCAGGACGAAGAAGCCGCCGAGGGCGGCCACGTCGTGCAGGGCGGCGGTGACGTCGGCGGGCGATGCCTGGGCGTTTGCGGACACCGGGCGCTCCTCGTGCGGGTGGTGAACGCGGTATCAGGAGGCCGTAGGGCGTCGCGGGGGCGTGATGGCGTACAGGTCGAGGATGTCCGGTCGGGGTGCGACGCCGGGGCCTCCGGCGCGGACCCAGTCGGCGATGTCCTCTGTGGCGTCCGGGTCGTTGACCAGCCCCAGCCAGACGGGACGGGCGCCGGCGGCGCGGCCCGCCGCGGAGGGCTGGACGACGATCACGTTGGCCTGTTCGCACACGTCGAGGCAGTCCGACACCCGCACGGGCACCCGGGCCCGCAGACGCGCCGTCTGCGCCGCGTGGTCGACGCCGATGATCTTCGGGGTGCCGCAGCAGCAGTCCCGGCAGACGACGACCCGTGAGGGCGTCGGGTCCGCGGGTCCGGTGGGCGTCGCTTCGGCCGGGCTCGCTTCGGCGGGCATGCGGCATCGTCCCTCTCCCCGGGGAGATCCGCCCCGGTGGTCCGTCGAGGAGGCGACCGCGTGAGTCTCCTGGCTCTCGGGTCGTCGCTCGCCCCGCCCCTTCCCACCCGGTACGGGCAGTGGTCGTGTGGGGGCTCGCTCGCCGATCACAGTGGCGGGACCGCGCCGGAATCGCACCGGCTTCCTCGGGCCGCCGTCGCCCAATTGCTCCGGGCATCCTCGCATCCCGTCCCCGGAGCTGTCAGCGGGGCCCCGCCCCGTGGACGGGCACTACGTGCACGCTGAACACCCGTGCTTTGCGCCCGGCCCAAAGGAACGTAATATCGCCAGGTCATAGCCGCGACGGGAGACAGGAAGCCGGTGCGAATCCGGCACGGTCCCGCCACTGTGACCGGGCACAGCGTGCCCTCGACCTGCCCCCGCGCCCATCGGGCGGGCAGCCGGGGGCCGTCGGCCCGGGAGTCAGGACACTGGCCTGTCGCGGGCCCGATCCGAGGAGCGCGGACTCCCCAGGAGGCTTACGTGTCAGCCCTGTTCTCCCCTGCCCGACGCCGCCGGACGCTGCGCGGCACGGCCGCGGCGCTCGCCCTGTCGGCGGCCCTGGTGACCGCCGGGTGCGGCTCCTCCGACGAGGCCGGCGACGCCGGCCCGGACGGTCCGGCCTCGGCGTCCTCCCTCGCCGGTTTCCCCGTCACCATCGACAACTGCGGTGTGAGGACGACCTACGACAAGCCGCCGTCCCGGGTGGTCACCATCCACCAGCACCCCGCGGAGCTGATGCTCGCGCTCGGCCTGAAGGACCGCATGGTCGGCACCGCCTTCCCCGATTCGGCCGTCCTGCCCGAGCTGAAGAAGGACTACGAGGCGATACCCGAACTCGCCGAGCGGGAACCTTCGTTCGAGAAGATCCTCGACGCCGAGCCCGATCTCGTCTACGGCGGCTACGGCAGCGCCTTCGCCGAGAACGAGGGCCGCTCCCGCGAGGCGTTCGCCGACGCGGGCATCGACACCCACCTCAACCGCGAGTACTGCGATGAGAAGCGGGTGACGATGAAGGACACCTACGCCGAGATCCGCACCGTCGCGAGCGTCTTCGGCGTACCCGACCGGGCCGACAAGCTGATCGCCGACCTGAAGAGCCGCGTGGCCAAGGCGTCCGCCGCCGTGAAGGGCGAACCGGAGGTGCCGGTCTTCGTCTACGACAGCGGCGACAAGAGCGCCTTCACCGCGGGCGGCAAGGGCCTGGGCACCGACCTGATCCGGCTGGCCGGCGGCAAGAACGTCTTCGGCGACCTCGACGAGGTGTTCGGCGACGTCTCCTGGGAACAGGTCGTCGAGCGCAGGCCCGAGGTCATCGCCATCTACGACTACGCCGGAGCCGGCAGCGTCGAGCAGAAGAAGGAGTTCCTGCTCTCCCAGCCGGCCCTCGCCGACGTCCCCGCCGTCAGGAACAAGCGGTTCGTCGTCCTGCCGCTGACCGCGACCCTGGTCGGCATCCGGTCGGCGTACGCCGTCGGCGACCTCGCCCACGGACTGCACCCCGAGAGCTTCCGGTGACGGGCACCGCCACCGAGGCGGTCGCCGAACCGGACCCGTCGGCGCGGCCGCGCCGGGCGGGGCGTACGACCATGGCGGGAACGTCGCTCGCCCTTGCGGCCCTGCTGGTGGCCTCCGTGACGGCCGGCCTGGCCATCGGCTCGGTCCAGGTGCCGCCCGGCCAGGTCTGGGGGATCGTGACGCACGCCCTGGGCGCCGACTTCACCCAACCGGACTGGTCCCGCGCGCGGGAGACCATCGTCCTCGACGTACGAGCGCCGCGCGTCCTGCTGGGAGCGGTGACCGGTGCGGGTCTCGCGGTGGTCGGCACCGCCCTTCAGGCCCTCGTCCGCAACCCGCTCGCCGAGCCGTACCTGCTCGGCGTCTCCTCCGGCGCGTCCCTCGGGGCGGTCTCGGTCATCGTCTTCGGCGTCGGCTTCCTCGGGCCCCTGTCGCTGTCCGCCGCCGCGTTCGCCGGCGCCCTCGGCGCTCTGGTGATCGTGTACGCCACCGCCCGCACCGGCGGGCGCATCACCTCGACGCGCCTGGTCCTGTCCGGGGTGGCGATCGCGGCGGTGCTCACGGCCGTCCTCGACCTGCTGCTGCTCACCACCGACCGCGGCAACGAGGCCCGGGCGGTGCTCGCCTGGACCCTCGGCGGTCTCGGCGGCGTCAACTGGGAGACCCTGTGGCTGCCGGGTCTGGGGGTGCTGCTGGGCATCGGCGTGCTCCTGGTGCAGGCCCGCAACCTGAACCTGCTGCTGGCCGGTGAGGAGGCGGCGACGACGATGGGGCTGGACGTGGCCCGCTTCCGGGCCCGCATGTTCGTGCTGCTGTCCCTGGTCACCGGCGTACTCGTCGCCGCGTCCGGCCCGATCGGCTTCGTCGGGCTGATCCTCCCGCACGTGGTACGGCTGTTCGTCGGCGGCGACCACCGCCGGGTGCTGCCCACCGCCGCGCTCGCCGGAGCGGTCTTCCTGATCTGGGCCGACATCGCCGCACGCACCGTCGCCGCGCCCATGGAGATCCCGGTGGGCGTGCTCACCGCGCTGTGCGGCGGGCCGTTCTTCCTGTGGCTGATGCGCCGGGACGCCCGGCGCGGTACCGACCGAGGAGGGGCATGAGCGCCGCGACCGACCTGTCCGTCGAGGGCGTCACCCTCACCGCCGGAGCACGCCACCTGGTGCGCGACGTCTCCCTGACCGCCTCGGCGGGCGAGGTGATCGGCCTGGTCGGCCCCAACGGCAGCGGCAAGTCCAGCCTGCTGAGGGCCGTCTACCGCGTCCTGCGCCCGGACACCGGCACGGTCCGCGTCGACGGCGCCGACACCTGGTCGATGCCCGCGCGGCAACTCGCCCGCACGGTGGCGGCCGTGGTGCAGGACTCGGCTGCGGACTTCGACCTCGCCGTCCGGGAGGTCGTGGCCATGGGCCGCACGCCGCACAAGCGGATGCTGGCCGGGGACACGGCCGAGGACGCCGCCATCATCGACGACGCCCTCACCGCGGTGGACGCCGACCGGTTGGCCGACCGTCCCTTCGACCGGCTGTCGGGCGGCGAGCGCCAGCGGGTCCTCATCGCCCGTGCCCTCGCCCAGCGGCCGGCCCTGCTGGTCCTGGACGAGCCGACCAACCACCTCGACATCCGCCATCAGCTGGACGTCCTCGGCGTGCTGCGCCGGCTGCCGGCGACCGTGCTGCTCGCCCTGCACGACCTCAACCTCGCCGCGTACTACTGCGACCGCCTCCATGTCCTGCGCGAGGGGGAGGTCGTGGCCTCGGGCCCGCCGGCCGAGGTGCTCACGCCGTCGCTGCTCGCCGACGTGTACGGGGTCGTGGGAGAGGTGAGCGTTCATCCGCGTACGGGCGCGCCGCAGGTGACGTTCCTTCCCGGCGAGCTTCCGAGCGGTCTCATGACGGAAGGGCCGCGCTGACGCGGCGGGCATCGCCGCGAGCAGCCCCCGTCAGTTGTTCACGTCCTGCTCGAAGTCGTCGGCGCAGGCGTCTCGTTCGCTCTGCGAGTCGGCGTGCTGGACGCAGTCGTCGAAGTCCTTGAACTCGTCCGAGTTGAGGATCGACGCGCCGATCGCGATGATCACCACGGAGGCGATCAGACCGAGCACGCCGAGTACGGCGCCGACGATGGACATCCCACGGCGCGGCGCCCGTCCGCCGCGCGCCCTGCGTGCGCCGATGATGCCGAAGACCAGGGCCAGCAGACCGAGCAGGGCACCGCCGATGACGGTCCAGAAGAGCAGGACGGCCAGGATGCCGAGGACGAGGGCGGCGACCGCCATGCCGTTGGAGCGGTTCACGTCGGCGTCGTGGTGCGTCTGGTGGGCGTTGCCGGGAGTTCCGGGGTGTTCGGGGAACGACACGTCGTCACTCTCATCTCTGTTTCCGTTCCGGTGAGTTGCCGTAGGTGCCGGATGCCCCGATGTCGATGGCGGATGCCTTCGAGAACGGTTTCGGGCGTCCCCCGGTCGGGTGACGCGGCCGCGTGCGGCGGGTCGCTCCGTGGCCGAAGGTCTCCCCTGAACACGGACCGGCACGACAGACTGGGTACGTGCTGAGCAACCTCCCTGAGATACCGACCGGTTTCGTCGGCCGCGCCAACGAACTGGACCGCCTGGACGAGGCGCTGCGTGAGCCGCGCCTCGTCACCCTCACGGGGGTGGGCGGGGTCGGCAAGAGCCGGCTCGCCCTCCAGGCCGCGGACCGGGTGCACGACGCCGGCGGCCGGGCGGTCGCGTGGGCCGATCTCTGGCCGCTGCCCGACGACCGGCTGCTCACCGCCACGGTCGCGGACGCGCTCGACTTCTCCGACCACACGGCGATCGACCCGGTCGACGCGCTGGGCAGATGGCTCGCCGACCAGGAACGCCTGCTCGTCCTGGACTCCTGTGAGCACGTCACGAGCGGCTGCCGCGACCTGGTGGACCGGCTGCTCCGGGCCAGTCCGGGGCTGACGGTGCTGGCGACCAGCCGGGAGCCGCTCGGTCTGACCGGCGAACGGGTCATAGAGGTCGACCCGCTCCCCGCGGAGACGGACGCGGTGCAACTCCTGCGTGACCGGGCCGCCGCGCTCGGCGTCGCCCTGGACGGAACCACGGATCTGCTCGCCGCGGGCCGCCTGTGCCGGTGGCTGCAGGGCATCCCGCTCGCGGTCGAACTGGTGGCGGGACACCTGGCCGACCAGAACATCGGGGAGGTCGAGGAGGCGCTGCTCTCGCGCCTGGACATCGCCGCGGACCGGAGCGCCGGCCCGCCCCGGCACCGCGCGGTGCGCACCACCGTGGGCTGGAGCCACGAGCTGTGCACCCCGACCGAGCGCCTGCTGTGGGCCCGGCTGTCGGTCTTCCGCGGCCCGGTCGACGCCGACACCGTGCTCGCCGTGTGCGGCGGCGGCCCGCTCACCCCACCGCTGCTGGCGTCGGCACTGCAGGGCCTGGAGCGCAGGTCGGTCCTGACCGTGCGCGGCGGCCGCCACCGCATGCTCGACACCGTCCGCGAGTACGGGCGGATGTGGCTCGACGAACTGGGGGAAGCGCGGGAGGTGTCCGAGCGGCACGCCCGGTTCTTCCTGGACCAGGCGCGCCTCGCCGACGCGGGCTGGCTGGGCCCGGACCAGACCCGCTGGTACCGGTGGGTAGAGGACGCCCACGCCGATCTGTGCGCCGCGCTCGACCACTACCTCACCAGGCGCTCCGGCACCGCGGTCGAGCTGACCGGCCTGCTCGGGTTCTTCTGGAGCTGCTGCGGCCACCTCCCGGAGGCCGCCGACTATCTGGAGGACGCCCTCACCCTGCCCGAGGCAACCGGCCCGGCGCGGGTCCGGGCCCTGTGGGCGCTCGGCGTCGCCCAGGTCCTGCGCGGGGACATCCAGGTCGCGAGCCACCTGGCGGAGGCCTGCGGGCGTGAGGCCGAGCAGGCGGAGGACGCGGACGGCCTGCTGCGGTCGGCGTACCTGGTGGGCCTCATCCATCTGCTCACGGGGCGCCCCATGGCCGCCGGGCACACGGCCGACCTGACGCTGGCGCGGTCGGCGGGTGTCACGACCCCGGGCGCGATGATGTGCCGCCTCGTCCGGGTCTTCGCCCTCACCGGCCAGGGCTTCCTGGACCGGGCGCGGGAGGAGGCCGAGTCCCTGCGCGCGGACTGCGTCGCGCTCGGGGAATGGTGGACCCGCGCCTACACCGACTACCAGCTGGCCCTCATCTCGCTCTTCCAGGACCGTGCGCCACAAGCGGTCACGTACGCCCGTTCGATGCTGGACGGCAAGCGCCGCATCGGTGACGGCTTCGGGCTGGCGCTGGGCCTGGACGTGCTGGCGGCGGCGCTCGCGGCCGAGGGATCCGCCGAGCCCGCGGCGCAGGCCTACGCCGTCGGCGAGACCCTGTGGAGTTCGGTCGGGCACCCCCAGCGCGGCACGCCGGAGCTGGGCCCGGTGCGCGTCCACTACGAGAGCACCGTCCGCTCGGTGCTCGGCGACGAGGGGTACGAGACCGTGATGCTGCGCAACATGAGCCGCGAACCGGAGGAGGTGCTGGCCGAACTGCTGGGGTCGTCCACCCGGGAGTGACCTGGGGCGGCGAGTGCGGGCGATCGGCATCCAAGGGGGCGACGGCTACGAACCATGAGTGAGGGCCGTGCGGCCCCCCACACCTCCCGTCGTCCGGCAAGGAGGTGAACGCGTCAGGCAGACGGCTCCCGACCGCGTGCGCTCCCCGCTGGGATGCCCCAGTGTCGAGCAGAGCACGGAGGAGCGGCCATGGACGACGGAGCCGGAACGGGCGCGGAGAGCGACGGGCGGCCGGGCACGGAACGGTCATCCGGCGAGAGCCGGGTGGACGAGTTGCTCACCCGTGCCGCCGCCGGCGACGAACAGGCGTTCGCCGGGGTCTACGACACCCTGGCGCCGCCGGTGATGGGACTGGTCTTCCGGGTGCTGAGAGACGAGGCGCAGGCGGAGGAGGTGACCCAGGACGTGATGGTGGAGGTGTGGCGTACCGCCGACCGGTTCCGCCCGGAGCGGGGAGCCGCCCGGAACTGGGTGCTGACCCTCGCGCACCGGCGAGCCGTGGACCGGGTGCGGTCCGTGGTCTCCGGCCGGGCCCGTGAGCTGCGCACCGGCGCCGCGGAGCTGGACCGGCCCTTCGACGCCGTCGCCGAGGAGGTCGAGGAGCGGGAGGAGCACCGCACGGTCTTCCGCTGCCTGGAGAAGCTGTCCCGGCAACTGCGGCTGCCCCTGGTGCTGGCCTACTACGAGGGGCTGACCTACGCGGAGGTGGCCGATTCCCTCGCCATCCCGGCGGGCACCATCAAGTCACGGATGCGTCAGGGGCTGCGGCGCCTGCGCGAGTGTGTGGAGACGGGATCATGACTGTGGGCGGCGGCGACCCGCATCTCGACGTCGGTGCCTACACGCTGCACGCTCTGCCCCCCGACGAGGAGGCCGCCTTCGAGAACCACCTGGCGAGCTGCGCGGCCTGCCGGGAGGAGGCCGACGAACTGGCGGCGACGACGGCCCTGCTGGGCGCGGCCGAGCACCGGGCGCCGTCCCCGGAGGTGCGGCGGCGGGTGCTCGCGCAGATCGGAACCGTACGTCAGGAGCGCCGCGTCGCCCCTGACCATGCTCAGGCCGAGGCCGCCGCTCTCGCGGCACGGCGTCGGCGCAGAGGCCGACGCGCGCTGGGGTTCGCCCTCGCGGCGTCCGTCGCGGCGGCCGCGGCCCTCGGGGGGGTCGCCTGGTGGCAGCAGTCGGAAGCGGACACGGCCCGGGAACAGATCCACGAGGCCCGGGCCGGCGCCGACGCGCTCGCCGGTGTGCTGGCCGCCTCCGACGCCACCATCAGCACCGCGAAGCTGTCGGACGGCGCGACGGCGAGCGTGGTGTCCTCGCGCGCCGAGGGCGAGGCCGCGTTCATCGCGTCCGGCCTCCCACCGCTCAGCGGCGACCAGGTCTACGAACTCTGGTACGGGAAGGGGGCCGAGCACCGGCCGGCCGGTCTGCTGTCCGGCGCGGGCGGGGACCTGGCCCACGTGATGGAGGGGCCGCTCGGCGGGGCCACCACGGTCGGTATCACGGTGGAACCCGCCGGCGGATCACCACAGCCCACCACCACGCCTCTCGGCGTCATCTCCCTCCCCGCGTGACCCGCGAGGACGGCACGGACGGCAGGGACGTCAAGTACTCGGCACCGCCGGGCGGTCGCCCCGGGTCGAGGGCGTCGTCGCCGTAGAGGGCCTGTACCCAGTTGCTCTGGTAGACGGTGTCGAGGTAGCGCTCGCCGAGGTCCGGTGCGATGGCCACGGGGGTGAGGCCGGGTGTCCCGTGCCGGGCCAGCCAGCTCGCCGCGCCGCTGACCACGGTGCCGGTGGAACCGCCGAAGAGGAAACCGCGCCGCGCCAGAGCACGGCAGGTGCGGATGGTGTCCACCTCCTCGACGCGCACCACCTCGTCCACGTACGCCTCGTCGAGGAGCGGCGGCCGGGTGCTCATGCCCAGCCCCGGGATCATCCGGCGGCCCGGCGGGTCGCCGAAGATGGCGGAGCCCACACTGTCCACGGCGACGATCCGTACCGGCCGCTGCCAGGAGCGGAACCAGCGGGCGCATCCCATGAGGGTGCCGGTGGTCCCGACGCCGATGAACAGCACGTCCAGTCGCGGGAACCGGCGGGCGATGGCGGGAGCGGTCCGGAAGTAGTGGGCCCGCCAGTTGTCGGCGTTGGTGTACTGACTCAGCCAGACATAGCGCTCGTCCGCGGCGCACAGGGCGCGCACATGGGCCAGCCGTGCGCCCAGCAGGCCCCCGGCGGTGTGCTCGTCGGAGACGACGTGCACCTGGCTGCCCAGGGCTTCCATCATCAGCCGGGTGGTCAGGTTGCAGCGGGAGTCCGTCACGCAGACGAACCGGTATCCCTTGCTCGCCGCGATCATGCTCAGCGCCACGCCGAGATTGCCGGAGGAGGACTCCACCAGGATCGAGTCCCGGGTCAGGGTCCCGCCGCGCTCGGCGGACTCCACCATCTCGTTCGCGGCCTTCAGCTTGATCGAACCGGCGAAGTTGAAGCCTTCGCACTTCAGGAAGAGCGGGTGCCCGAGCATCGGTGCGAGGTCGACGTAGAGGTCCTCCTCGTTGAAGGCCTGAGGGGTGGTGATGACTGGCACGATGCTCTCCTCGGTATGACGGGTGCGGCGGGCCGTCCTCAGCCGTGGCGCCGCAGTTCGTGGAAGAAGTCGTCGATGATCCGCAGGGTCCCGGACCGGGCGACCGCGTCGTAGACGAACTTGCCGACGGCGAGGTCGAGTACGCCCAGGCCGAACGGCGAGAAGACGACCGGCCGTCCGGCCGGGACCGTCACCCGGCCGGCCATCACGTCGTCGAGCGTGCCGTGCAGGAAGGCGCGGCTGCCGGTGAGACGTTCGGTCAGGTGGGGTGAGGTGGAGGCCCTGAGGCAGTGGTCGATGTCGTCGACGATGTTGGTGGCGGACAGGAGCACCTGGGGGGCCAGGTCGCGCAGGGACACGTGCAGCACCACCGGGTTGTGGCGGAACCAGGACGGGTCGTCGATGTGCGGCCGGTCGGCGACGGTGGCGAAGACGATCAGGTCGCTGTTGCGGACCAGTTCCTCGGCGCCGCGGTACACCGTGACCCGGCCGACGGCCCCGGACTGCTCCAGGTAGGTCCGGAAGCCGGCCGCGCTCTCGGCCGACACGTCGTGCACGCCGATGGTGTCGAAGGACCAGCCGGTGCCTTCGAGGTACGTGTGGATGTAGCGGGCGATCAGGCCCGCTCCGACGAAACCCAGCCGGGCGGGGCGGACTCGCCCCCGGCTCAGCCGGTCGGCGGCCGACGCGGCGGACGCGGCGGTCCGGGCGGCGCTGATGATCGAGCTCTCCAGACAGGCCAAGGGGTAACCGGTGTCGTGGTCGTTGAGGACGAGGACCGCCGATGCCCTGGGGAAGCCGGAGGGGACGTTGGTGGGGAAGCTCGATATCCACTTGATGCCGTCCACCCCGTTGTCGCCGCCCAGGGAGGCGGGCAGCGCGATGATCCGTGCGGTGGGCCGGTCGGTGAAACGGAGGAAGGAGGACGGCGGGTTGACGGTGCGGCCGGCACCGTGCAGGCGGTACGTCTCCTCCACGACGTCCACCACGGCCTTCTCCTCTCCCTGGAGGGCCTCCTGGACCTGACTGCCGGGGATGACGGCGAAGGGCGGCACGGACGGCGTGTCCGCGAGCGCGGTTGCGGCTGTGCCGGGTCGTACGGTGGTCATGTCGCTGTCCCTTCGGATCCTTGAGCGTGTGGCAGTACGGGGTCCCCCATCGCCACCAGCACGTCGCGCGGTCCCTCGTACGCCTCCCGGCTGTGCGCGGTACGGATGTTGTCCACGATCATCAGGTCCCCGGCCTGCCAGGGCCGGCGTACCGTGTGCGCCTCGTAGGTCTTGTTGATCTGCTCGACGACGTCCGGGGGCACCGGGTCGCCGTTGCCGTACAGGGTGTTGAAGGGGAGGCCGTCGGGCCCGTACTCCTCCACGAGGAACTCCCGGACCTCGGGGGCCGTCGTCCACTCGTTGAGGAACGCGATCTGGTTGAACCAGCAGCGCAGACCGGAGACCGGGTGGCGGACCACGGCGCCGCGGTGCTGCCGGGTGCGCAGCGAACCGTCCGGCTGCCAGGACCAGTCGATGGCGTGGGCGCGGCAGTACGCCTCGACCCCGGCGCGGTCGTCGGTGCCGAAGGACTGGGCGGGCGTGGTGCCGATCTCGTCGTGGTAGGCGCGGGTGAGTATCCAGCCCTCCCGCTCGAACCGGTCGGCCACCTCGGCGGGCAGCGACCGCAGTACGGCGGCCGAGTCGGCCACGGCGGTGGCGCCGCCCGCGGTGGGCGGCCGGAGGCAGGCGAACAGCAGGAGTCCGGGGCACCGGGTCGCGTAGCTCATCTCGTGGTGCATGCACATCGGTTGGTTCTGCGGCCATGCCGACGACGAGTAGACGCCCTCCGCGTGGCGGTCACGGGCGGCGAAGCCCTCCCGTTCGGTCATCGGAGCGGCGGCCAGCCGGTCGAGGACCGCCTCGACACCGGCCGGGTCGCGCAGGCCCAGACCGCGGACCGTCACCGCGCCGTGCTCGGCGACGAGGCCGTTCAGCGTGTTCCGGTGCTCGGCCACCCAGGCCGCGGGGTCGGGAGAGCCCTGGGCCTCCAGGACCGGCGGTGCGTCACTGTCCGGTGCCGGAATGATCCCGGTGGGTGGGACCTGCGTCGGGGCGGCCGGGTGCTTGCGGAACAGTGCGGACAGCATGGGGTCCTCCTTCGGAGGTGTCTCTTCAGGTCCCGGCCGCCGGTGCGGCGGATGCCGCGCCGGTCCGGGTGTCGAGCAGGCGGGCCAGATCGGCGAGCGCCGAATGGCCGGTGAGGTCGCTCAGGGAGATCGCCCGGTCGAGGGCGACGGCGAGCCGCACCGCCGACAGGGAGGTGCCGCCCAGCGCGAAGAAGTCGTCGCCCCGGCCGATCCGGTCGGGTGGCAGGCCGAGCACGTTCGCCCAGGCCGCCGCGAGCCGTTCCTCGGTGGGTGTCCGCGGGCGCCCGTGGTCGTGGTCGGGGGCGCCGGGTTCCTCGGCGAGTGCGGCCAGCGCCTTCCGGTCGGTCTTGCCGTTGGGGGTGAGCGGCAGGCTCTCCACCCGGTGGAAGGCGGCGGGGACCATGTACGCGGGCAGCAGGTTCGCGAGCCGCTCGCGCAGTTTGTCGGCGGATACGCCCGGGTCGCCCGCGCAGAAGGCGGCCAGTTGCCGGCCGTGGCCCTCGGGGCCGGTCACCACGACCGCGCAGTCCCGGACCCCGGCGACCCTCAGCAGCGTGTTCTCGACCTCGCCGGGTTCGACGCGGAATCCGCGGATCTTCACCTGCGCGTCCGCACGGCCGAGGAATTCCAGCTTGCCGTCGGGCCGCCAGCGGCCGATGTCGCCGCCCAGGTAGAGGCGTGCGCCCCGCCGGTGCGGATCGGGCAGGTAGGCGGTGCGGGTGCGCTCCGGGTCGTTGACGTAGCCGCGGCCGACGCACACGCCGGAGAAGGCGATGGTTCCCGGGGCTCCGAGCGGGACGGGAGCGAGGCGGTCGTCGACGACGTAGACGCGCACGTTCTGGACGGGGCGGCCCAGTGGGGTCCGGCCGGTGGCGGGCGGCTCGTCCATCACCTCGTGGTTGGTGTCGTCCGACGTCTCGGTCAGTCCGTAGGCGTTGACCAGGCGGACCCCGGGCCCGGAGTCGAACCAGCGCCGGACGAGTTCGCCCTTCAGCTCCTCGCCGGTGACCGACACGCACCGCAGGTCGGGCAGTTCGCGGGGGCGGCGTTCCAGCGCGCTCAGGACGACGTCGAGGTAGGAGGGGACGAGCTGGAGGACACCGACCCGGCCCTCGGTGATCGTGTCGAGGAAGCGGTCGGCGTCGAGGATCGCGTCCTGGCCGATCAACAGGGTGCGTCCGCCGGTCAGCAGACCCGCCAGCAGTTGCCACAGGGAGATGTCGAAGCACTGCGACGCCGTCTGCGCCACCACCGTGCCCTCGCCGATGCCCAGGTCGTCGATCTTGGCGTGGAGATGGTTGAGCAGGCCCGCGTGCTCGCACATCGCGCCCTTGGGTTCGCCGGTGGAGCCCGATGTGAAGAAGACGTAGGCGAGCCCGTGGGCCGGTACGCGCAGGCCGGGGGCCGTGCCGTCGGTGGGCCGTTCGGTGACGTCCGGGACGGGCAGTGCGCGGGTGCGGGGCAGGGAGGTGAGGGCCCGGTCCAGGTTGGCCGTGCTGTCCGGTTCGGTGAGTACGAGGTCGCAGCCGGCGCGGCCGAGCATGGTGGTCACGCGGTCGGGCGGGTAGTGAGGGTCGACGGGCAGGTAGGCGGCGCCGGCCTTGAGGACGGCGAGTACGGCGGCGGTCCAGTTCAGGTCGCGCTCGGTCGCCACCGCGACCACGTCCTCGGGGCGCACCCCCTCCGCGAGCAGGGCACGTGCCAGCCGGTTGGCGCGGGTGTCCAGCTCCCGGTACGTCCAGTGCCGGTCGCGGTGTACGACGGCGACGGCTTCGGGGTGCTTCCGGACGCGCTCCTCGAACAGTTCGTGGACGCGGCGGTCGGGCAGGTCCCTGCGCGGTCCGGCGAGTCCGTCGAGCTGGAAGCGGACCTCGTCGGGAGAGAGCAGGGTCCGCAGGTCGTGCGGGGTGTCGGGGTCGGCGGCGATCTGTTCGAGGGCGGCCAGGTGGTATCCGCCGATCCGGGCTGCGCAGCCCGCGTCCAGCGCGTCGGTGCGGTAGCGCAGGCGCAGCACGCGCCGGCCGTCCCGCTCCCCCGCCGTGACGGCGAGGACGGTGCCGTCGGGGAGGGTCGTGGACGCGTCGCCGGTCGGGTCGAGGACGGCCTCGAAGCGGCGCGTGGGCCGCGGGTGAGTGGTGGGTGCCGGCGCCGCCCGCCGGGCCGCGTGGACGAGTCGGCCCCAGGTGCCGGGGCGGATCGTCAGTTCCCAGGGCAGCGGTCCGGGGCCGGCGGACGTCAGGTGCCCGGCACGGACCGTGCGGTCGCCGGAGAGCAGCGACAGCACCTTGGCGTGCGCGGCCAGCACGATCGCGGTGAGCGGTACGCCGAGTTCACCGGCCCGCCGGTGCAGGGCCGCCGTCAGGCCGTCGGGGAGGGTGACGGTGTGCTCGGCCGTGCCGGGCACGGGTGTGCGCGTCCAGCGCGGTACGGCCGTTCCGCCGCCGTCGGCCGGAGCCTCGGGAACGGGGGCGTGCCGTTCGGTCGTCACGGTCGCCATCACGATTCGCCTCCGCCGCCGTCGGATACGGGGCGGGCCGGATTGCCCACCCAGCGGGCGCGGGCGGGCACGGTCTCGCCCTTCATCAGGAACACGTCCGCCGCCAGTTCCGCCCCGTCGCCGACCGTCACGCCGTAGTGCACGAGGGCGCCGACTCCGAGGGTGCAGCCGGAGCCGATCACGCTGCGGTCCGACTTGAAGGTGCCGTCCTCCTGCGAGTGGCACTGCACGACACTGCCCGCGTTGAGCGTGCAGTCGTCGCCGATGGTGACCATCGGGCGCTCGGTCAGGCTGCAGCCGTCGTCGAAGACCCGGGCTCCGACCCGGACACCGAGCATGCGCCACACGACGCTCTTGAACGGTGTGCCGTTGAGGACCGGGAAGTACGTCTCGAAGGGGATCTTCCAGTAGCGTTCCCGCAGCCAGAACCGGGGGTCGTAGATCGAGCAGAACAGCGGTCCCGGGGGATGCAGGGCAATGACGGCCCGCTCCACCAGGACGACGTACATGAGGGCGAAGGGCAGCAGGACGGCGTTGGCCAGCGCGATGACCGCCGTGCCCCACTGCGGGTACAGGCTCCCCGCCGACGCGTAGAGAAGGGTGACGCAGAAGAAGAACAGCCAGCCCGTGAACAGGTGACAGGCCATCGTCGTCGCGTTGTGGCGGTTCTTGGCCGCCAGCCGGCGGCGCAGTCCGTCTCCCTCCTTCAGCTCGTCGAAGGTGCTGTCCCGCGGCACCGAACGCGGGATCTCGAAGGAGGGGGAGCCGAGCAGCCCGACGTCGTGCCGCACCGGACCGTCGAGGGGGATGTTCACCTTGGTCGCCAGGAGGCAGTTGTCGCCGGTCCTGCCGCCCGGAGGATAGGCGATCCGGTTGCCGAGGAAGTTGTGCGCGCCGATGGCGGTCCGCGTCAGCCGGAACGAGGAGCCCGAGTACTCGGCGTTCATCAGCGAGAGGCCGTCGGCGACCATGGTGCCGGTGCCGACCACGCTGACGAAGGGGCTCTCGTGCTTGACCACGGTGCCGAAGTTCGAGCCGGTCTGCTCGATCCGGCACAGGTCGTACCCGATCCAGCGCAGGTAGTGCACGATGCTCGTGCTGTCGCCGAACAGTCGGGTGAGGGACTTCCGGTTGCTGATCAGGGCCGTCGCCCGGTGCAGGCCGTGATGAAGGCCGTAGAGCGGGTACGTCCGGCCGGGGACGACCCATCTGCTCGTCAGACGCGGGACGGTCCCCACGACCACGATCGCGAGGAGCACGGCACCGAAGAAGGTCACGGACGTGATCACCAGCAGGTCGGCGTAGAACACCCAGCCGGCCGGTGTCACGCGTCCCTGGCCCGGCACCGAGGCACCCACCAGGACGCGGCCGAGCAGTACGTCGACCATCCCCACCGCGAGCGGCAGGTAGACCAGCAGCGCCGTCAGGAGCAGGAAGGTTCCGTAGCCGGCGCGCCGTGCGGTGCCGCAGCGGGCGGGCTCCACCCGGCGGAAGTCGGGGCCGCCCGGCTGCGCGGGTGACCCGTACCAGCGCTCGCCGTCCGGGACCGCCTGGCCGGTGTGCAGCGAGGAGGCGTGGCCCAGCTGGGAGCCGCGCCCGAGTGAGGTGCCGATGTCCAGGACGGTCGCCTCGCCGACGACCGCGTCGGGGCCGAGGGCGACGGAGCCCGTCTCGATCACTCCGTCGGTGGCGCGGTAGCAGTTGAGCAGCGAGTCCTTGCGGACGACCGTGCCGTCGCCGATCGTCAGCAGATCGGTGCACACGGGCAGGCCGCGCGACAGGAACGTCACTCCTCGGCCGATGCGCGCCCCCAGCGCCCTCAAGTACAGGGGGTACAGCGGTGTGCCGGCGAACAGGACGAGGGGGCTCGCCCGGATCAGCGCCTTGACCAGCCAGAAGCGGACGTAGACGAGGCTCCAGACCCGGAACCGGGTCGGCGTCCACCGGCCGATGAGCAGCCACTTCGCGATCACGGGGAGGGCGGACAGGACGACGAGGAGCACGGCGCCGAACGCGACGGACCTCAGGTAGGTGTCGAGTACGCCGGTTCCGGCGGAGATCCAGTCGTAGCCCAGGGCGGTGACGACGGCGAGGAGCCCCGCGTAGCCGAAGTAGCTCAGGACTTGCAATGCGCCGCAGAGCACATGGTGGGGCCGGCCCGTCGGCGGCGCCCGCGTCACCGGCGCCTCGCACACGGTCGTCGCGGGCTCGGGAGCCGACTTCTGCGTGTGCGCGAGCGCCGCCGTCAGGGCGCCGACGCTCGGATGCCGGTAGATGTCGCGCATCGACACGGACGGCAGGTCCGGCCGCTTCCTGACCCGCGCGCAGAAGTGTGCCATCACGAGGGAGTCGGCGCCGAGGTCGTTGAAGAAGTGACTGTCCGGGTGCACCTCCTCCACGTGGACCACGTCGGCGAGCAGCTGGGCGAATATCTCCTGCGTACCGTCGGCCGAGGAATCCGCGGACTCTCCGGGAAGGTGGGCGGGGGTCGTCTTCCGCACCTCTAGCCGCTGTCCCGTCATGAGGGCTCCCTGGGCTGCTGTCTGTCGGACGTCTTGCCGTCTGCCAGGTATTCGTCGCCGGGAGGGAGAGGTATGAGGGGAGCGCGGGTTTTCTTGCCCGGAGAGGTCCGCGACTTCCGCTACGGCTGGGTCGGCATCGACGACGGGAGTTTCGACTTCCCGCCGGACACCGTTCGTGTACGGGAGGCTCTCCCGGTACGGCGCGGCAAGGGACTCGTTCTGTCAGGGGCCGGGGGGTCGGGGATTCACCGCTCGCCGCCGGTGACGGGGTGACCGGGCGGACCGAAGGGCGGATGGGCTCCGGCCTGCCGGCCTTCGCGGGTGCTCACCGACGACCGCGACGCGGAGGCTTCGCCGCCCCGGGCAGGGCTCGGGCGGCGTCCGCCGTACCCGGCAGGGCGCTCCGCGCGGCCGCTTCCTCCCGCGCCGCCTGCTCGGGGTGGATCGCCGCCCAGTAGGGGTTGTCGTGCGAGAGCTTGCTGGAGACCCGGCCGTACATGCCGAACGTGGCGATGAACAGTCCCATGACGAAGCTGAAGATCACGTTGGCCATGCCGAAGCCCAGGATGTTGGCCGGGCGGTCCAGCACGAAGATGTGGGCGAAGCCGCTGAGGAAGAAGAGCGCGCCCACCACGATGTTGAGGGTGGAGGCGAAGTTGCCGCCGATCACCGCCCCGCCGAGCAGCGCCAGTCCCACCACGGTGGAGATGACGCTGAGGGCGACGTTCGTGGTCATTCCGGCGACCGTGTCGCCCTCCGTGCGGAACGGGCTGAGGGTGTCGGCGAAACCGAGGGCGGCGAAGGCCAGCAGGACGAGACCGCAGAACCCGGCACCGTAGCGGTAGACGCTCGCGAGGTGGTGATCGACGGGCAGTTCGTCTCGTAGCTTCATGCACCTGTTTCGCCGGCCGCGCCCGGATCGGATGCGCCGGTACGTCGTTCACCCGGGTGGACCAGAGGGCTCGCCGCGTACTCCGTCGCGACGGGCGCGGTCGTGCCGTTGCGGTCATGATCTCGTACGAGAGACGGAATCGGAGTGAGCGCCGGGAGGAAGCGGTCATGGGAAGCACCGTGCACTGGCTCTTCGGGGACCAGCTCGGGCCGCACTTCCTCGCGCCGGGCGAACACGGGCCCGGCGGGGACACACCGCTGCTGATGGTGGAGGCCCGGTCGGTGTTCCGGCGGAGTCGCTTCCACCGGGCCAAGGCGCACCTGGTGCTCTCCGCCATGCGGCACCGGGCAGCCGAACTGGGCGACCGGGTGACCTATGTGCGGGCCGACACCTACCGGGAAGGGCTCGACCGGGCCGCCGGCGGACGGCCGGTCACCGTCCACCACCCGACCTCGTACGCCGCTGTCCGACTGGTGCGCTCCCTCCCCCGGGTCACCGCCGGGCCGGCGCGGGGGTTCATGGTGCCGACGGACGACTTCGCCACGTGGGCGGACGGGCACGGTGGCGGGCGGCTGCGGCAGGAGGACTTCTACCGCTGGGTGCGCCGGCGGCACGAGCTGCTGATGGACGGGGACAGCCCGGCGGGCGGTCGCTGGAACTTCGACCACGACAACCGGCAGCCGCCCCCGCGCGAGGCCGACACCCTGCCGGTTCCCGCGCCCTACCGGCCGCGCGAGGTCGTCGGCATGTCCCAGTACGCCGACGGGGGCCGGATGACGACCAAGCCGTACACGTCGGGCGGAGCCTACGTGCACCGGATGAGCGACCTGTGCGGGCCGTGCCGCTACCGGCCGGGGGACCGGACCGGCGAGCACGCCTGCCCCTACACCGCGGGCTACTGGACCTTCCTCGACCGGCACCGGGAACGGCTCGGCCACAACCACCGCACCGCCCGTCCGGTCCGCCGGCTGGACCGGCTCACCGACCTGGCCGACGTGCGCCGCCAGGAACGGGCCCGCGGCGACGCGCCCCCTTGAGCAACGAGCCTTGGGCAACGGGCGGGAATTCGGCGCATCCGTTCGGGCCCGCCCGGCGGAAGCACGGGTGTGCAGGTGACCGAGAGCGAGAAGGGGTTGTGCATGCTGGGACCGCCGTCCACGGTGGCCGAGCCGGTCAGACCGGCCGACGGCCCGCTCACGGCCCGCGACGCCGTCCAGGCCGCCGAGGCGGAACTCGAAACCGTCCTCGACGCCAGGCTGCGGCAGGCCCGCGAGGTCGATCCCGTGTACGCCCACGACGTCGCCGAGCGCGTCGCCGCCTTCGTACGGCGCGGCGGCAAACGGCTGCGCACGGCGTTCGCGTGGTGCGGGTGGCGGGCCGCCGGCGGAGCCGGGGACGCCACGGCGGTCCTGCGCACGGGCGCGGCCCTCGAACTCGTCCAGGCGTGCGCGCTCGTCCACGACGACGTGATGGACGGATCACCGCTGCGCCGCGGCGCGCCGGCGGTCCACGTCGACCTCGCCCGCACGCACCGGGCCGCGGGGATGAACGGTTCCGCCGATGCCTTCGGCGCGTCCGCCGCCGTACTCGTCGGCGATCTGGCCCTGGCGTGGGCGGACGACCTGCTGACCGAGACGGCGCTCGGCTCGCCGTACGGCGCCCGGCTGCACCGAGAGTGGCAGGACATGCGCGGCGAGATGGTCGCCGGCCAGTACCGGGACCTCCACGCGCAGGCCACCGGGGCGTTGGGCGTCGACGAGGCGCTGAGCGTCGCCACCCTCAAGAGCGCCCTGTACACGGTCGAACGCCCGCTGGCGCTGGGCGCGGTACTGAACGGTGCCGACGGGCCCGCCCTGGGCGCGCTGCGGGCCGCCGGACGGTGTGCCGGGCTCGCCTTCCAGCTCCGCGACGACCTGCTCGGCGCCTTCGGCGACCCGGCGGTGACGGGCAAACCGGCCGACGACGACCTGCGCACGCGCAAGCTGACGTGTCTGCTCGCCGTCGGCCTCAGGGCCGCCGAGGCCACCGGCGACGAGGACGCCGCCGCCGCGCTGGCCCCGGGGACGCGGCCCGGGCCGGACGACGTGGTGCGCCGGATGCGCGACGCGCTGGAACGCACCGGGGCGCGGGCCGTCGTCGAGTCGACCATCACGGAGCTGGCCGCGAAGAGCCTGCGGCACTTCGCCCGGACCGGCGCGGAGCCCGCCGTACGCCGTGAGTTCACCGCACTGGTCGAGCAGGCGTCCGGTGTCGTCGCGGGGCGCACCACCGGGGAGGCCGCGTGAGGACGGTGACGGGGCCGACGGATCACGTGGTCGTGGTGGGCGCCGGACTCTCCGGTCTCGCCTGCGCACTGCACCTGCTGGGCGCGGGCCGCCGGGTGACGGTCGTCGAACGGGACGACGGGCCGGGCGGCCGGGCGGGCCGGGTGAGTCTCGGCGGCTACGAGATCGACACCGGGCCCACGGTGCTGACCATGCCGCACCTGGCCGACGAGGCGTTCGCCGCCGTGGGCGACCGCCTCGACCGTCATGTCGAGCTGATGCCCCTGCATCCGGCGTACCGGGCGTGTTTCGCCGACGGGACCGCCCTCGACGTCCACACCGACGGCGAGGCGATGGAGGCGGAGGTGCGGCGGTTCGCCGGTCCTGCCGAGGCGGCCGGCTACCGCGGGCTGCGGAACTGGCTGGAGCGGCTGTACCGGGCGCAGATGCGGCGCTTCATCGACACGAACTTCGACTCGCCCTTCCAACTGCTGCACCCCGACCTGGCCCGGCTGGCGGCGCTGGGCGGTTTCGGGCGGCTGGACCGGCGGATCGGCCGTTTCATCGCCGACCCGCGGCTGCGCCGTGTCTTCTCCTTCCAGGCGCTGTACGCCGGTGTGGCTCCGGCCCGGGCCCTCGCGGCCTACGCGGTGATCGCCTACATGGACACCGTGGCCGGCGTCTGGTTCCCCAAGGGCGGCATGCACGCGCTGCCCCGCGGGATGGCGGACGCGGCGGGCGCGGCGGGGGCCGGGTTCCGCTGGTCGTCCGAGGTGACGTCGCTGGAGCGGTCGGCGGGCCGGGTGCGTGCCGTGCGGCTGTCCTCGGGCGAACGGATCCCCTGCGACGCCGTGGTGCTGACCTGCGAACTGCCCGCCGCGCACCGGCTGCTGGGCCGCGCGTCGAGGCGTCCGCTGCGGCTGCGCCACTCCCCCTCGGCGGTCGTGCTGCACGCCGGAACCGACCGGACGTGGCCCGGTCTCGCCCACCACACGCTGTCCTTCGGCGGCGCCTGGGAAGCCACCTTCGACGAACTGACCCGCACGGGGAGGCTGATGAGCGACCCTTCCCTGCTGATCACCCGGCCGACGGCGCACGACCCCGGCCTCGCACCGCCGGGCCGGCACCTCCATTACGTTCTCGCCCCGTGCCCGAACACCGAGGTGGGGCCCTCCGCCGCCGCGTGGCGGGATCTGGGGCCGCGCTACCGGGACGGCCTGGTCGCCGAGCTGGAGCGGCGGGGCCTGGACGGGTTCGCGGCCGGTGTCCGGGAGGAGCTGCTGGTCACGCCGCTGGACTGGGCGGCGCAGGGGCATGCGGCGGGCAGCCCGTTCTCGGTCTCCCACACCTTCGCCCAGACCGGCCCGTTCCGCCCGCGCAACCTGGTGCACGGCGTGGACAACGTCGTACTGGCGGGCTGCGGCACCACTCCGGGCGTCGGCGTGCCGACGGTGCTGATCAGCGGCAAGCTCGCCGCCGCCCGCGTCACCGGCGGGGCCCGTGCCGCCGCCCGTACCGTGCACCCCCGTCCGGCGCGGCGAGCCGAGTGTGCCGATGCCACCCCGACCGCGGAAGGCTCCCATGGCCCGTCGTGAACTGGATGCCGCGCACATCACCGATCCCGGCCTGCGCGCCGCCTACACCCTGTGCAGACGGCTCAACGCCCGCCACGGCAAGACCTACTTCCTGGCCACCCGCCTGCTCCCGCTGGAGCGCCGCGCCTGCGTGCACGCGCTGTACGGCTTCGCACGCTGGGCCGACGACATCGTCGACGACCTGGACCGGCACCGGACGCCCGGGGAACGCGACCGGCTGCTGCGGGTCCTGGAGAGCGACCTCGCGCACGGGCTGCGGACCGGTGAGGGGGCCGAGCCCGTGGTCCGGGCGGTCGCCGACACCGCCGAACACCACGGCATCGAGCACTCGCTGTTCGCCGACTTCCTCGTGTCGATGCGCGGCGATCTGCACGTCACGGACTATCCCACCTACGCCGACCTGCGCGCCTACATGCACGGCTCGGCCGCGGTGATCGGCCTGCAGATGCTGCCGGTGCTGGGCACGGTCGTCCCCCGCGAGGAGGCGGCACCGCACGCGGCGGACCTCGGGGTGGCCTTCCAGCTCACCAACTTCCTGCGGGACGTCGGCGAGGACCTGGACCGGGGCCGCGTGTACCTCCCGGCCGACCTGCTCGCCGCGCACGGTGTGGACCGGCCGCTGCTGGAGTGGAGCCGCCGCACGGGACGCCGGGACCCGCGGATCCGCGCGGCGCTCGTCGCCGTCGAGGCCATGACGAGGGAGGTGTACCGGGCGGCGGAGCCGGGCATCGCCATGCTCGATCCGCGGGTGCGTCCGTGCGTCCGCACCGCGTTCACGCTCTACGGCGGGATTCTCGACGCGATCGCGGAGCAGGACTACGCCGTGGTGCACCGCCGTGTGGTGGTGTCGCGCGGGCGTCGCGCGGTCACGGCCGCCGCCGGAGTGGTGGGCGTCGTGGGCGCGCGCAGGCGTGCCCGCGCCGCGCACCCGGCGCCTTGGACGGGCGATGCGGCGCCCCGGACGAAAGGACCCGTGCGGTGAGTGACCGAGCGGACCGGGCGGGCTGGACCCCGCCGCTGCGGCGGCGCGGCCGGTCGGACTGGGCGACCCAGGCCCCGACCTGGCGGGAGGCGCGCCCGGCACTGATCGACGACGCCCTCAAACGGGCCTCGGCGCGTCCCTCGGGCAACTGGTTCGTCGTCGGTGCCGCACGGGACGTGCGCACCGGTGGCCGCCCCTACGGCAGAACCGTGGGCGGCACGGAGGTGGTGCTGTGGCGGTCGGACTCCGGTGAGCTGCACGCGGGTCCGGGGGCGTGCCCGCATCTGGGCGCGCCCCTGCGGGAGAGCCGGGTGGTGTGCGGGACGCTGGTGTGCCACTGGCACGGACTGGCTCTGGACGGCGGGCCGTTCGCCGGCTGGGAGCCGTACCCGGTCCACGACGACGGAGTCCTGGTGTGGGTCCGGCTGGACGTGGTCGGCGGCGAGGAGCCCTCGGAGCGTCCCGTGGTCCCGGAGCGGCCCGCGGCGGGCGGCGGGGTGGACGCCGTCTTCACGGCCGTCGGGGGGTGCGAGCCGCAGGACGTGGTCGCCAACCGGCTCGATCCGTGGCACGGCTCGTGGTTCCACCCGTACTCGTTCGTGGACCTGACGGTGGCCCGGCCGCCGCTGGGCGACGCGGACGACGTCTTCGTCGTCGACGTGTCGTTCCGGGTGACGGGCCGTCTGGTGGTGCCGGTCCGGGCGGAGTTCACCGCGCCGGAGCCGCGTACGGTCGTCATGCGGATCACGGAGGGTGAGGGGTCCACGTCCGTCGTGGAGACCCATGCCACGCCGCTGACCGCCGAGGGGGCCGCGCGTCCGCGGACCGCCGTCGTGGAAGCGGTCGTCGCGGCCTCCGACCGGCGGGGCTTCGCGCTCGCGCGGGCCGCCGCGCCGGTGCTGCGGCCGTTGATGCGCCTGACGGCCGGGCGGCTGTGGCGCGACGACCTCGCCTACGCGGAGCGGCGGTGGGCGCTGCGGAGCACGGGCCGGTTCCCGGGCTGAGCGCGGCGGTTCCCGGCCCGGCCGAGCGCCCGCAGTACGGGTGACCGGCCGGCCCGGGGCACCGTCCACAGCACCTGGCCCCGCACTCCCCAGCCCGCGAGCAGCACCCCGGCAGCCAGGAACCCGGTGGTGGCCGCGCGTTCCATGAGGGCCACGGGCAGGTCGCAGCGGATGGCGTCGCCGGCCAGCGTCACGTTCGGGTGGGGGGTCAGGACGGTGGGCCGCCGGGAGTAGGAGCCGACCGGGAAGAGGGGGCAGTCCGCGCGCCATTCGTGCCGGGCGTCGACGGTCCGGGCACTCCGTGTCTCGGGGTAGACCCGGCGGAGGCTGTCGAGGAGGCGGTTCTGCACGGTCTCGGGGTGGGCGTCGGCGGGGACCGCGTAGGCGTGCAGTTCGACCACCGAGCCTCCGGTCCGGGCGGCCCAGCGGGCGGCCTCCCTCTCGTAGCGCTCCAGCACGCTGATGTTGTCCAGTCCGTCGTATCCGCTGGTGCCGAGGAACCCGGCGCGGTCGGCGTGGACCGGTCGGTCCAGCCAGAGCCGGGAGACGAGGAAGGGCGGTGCGGTGCCGAGCGAGGCGATGTCCTCGCGCCAGGCCGGCGTGCCGAGCCCGGGTGACGCGCCGGCGAGGCCGCGCAGGGCTCCGGGGTCGAGGGCGAGCACCGCGGCGTCGTACCGGTCCACGGCGTCGTCGCACCGCAGTTCCACTCCCCCGTCGTCGTCCGGGTGGACGCCGCGCACGGGTGTGCCGGTGCGGATGTCGGTCCCGAGGCGCTGGAGGTAGTCGCCGAGCGGGTCCCACAGGGCCTGGGGGAACGGCTCGTCCGGTACGTCGAAGAGCAGGCCCTCGGCCGAGCCGAGGAAGTAGATGTGGAACATCAGCAGCAGTTCCGCGGCGGACAGTTCACGCGGGTCGGCGAAGAAGCTGCGGGAGAACACCTCGAAGGCCAGATGGTGCGCGGCCTCGGGGAAGCGGACGCGTTCCAGGAACGCCGTGGCGCTCATGGAGTCGAAGCGGTCGTAGACCTCGGGCACCCGGACGTCGAGGAGCGGCAGGGCGGCCCGGGCGTCCATGGCGGCGAGGTCGCGCCAGCCGAAGGTGGGGCTCAGGGCGACGAAGCCGAGCGCGCTGAGCGGCGGGGTGCGCGGGACCCGGGCGAAGCTGTCGGTCAGCCCGCCGCTGTGCCGCAGCGGGTAGTCGGGCAGCGGGCGCAGCCGGTCGAGTCCGGGGTCGGTACGCCGCAGCAGGCCGCGCAGGTTGTAGTACTGGCGGAAGAAGGCGTGGAAGCCGCGGCTCATGGTGGCCTCGGACCCGTCGGCGAGGCGGGTGGGCCGGCCCGCGAGCCGGCCGCCGAGTGTCTCCTCGCGTTCGTACAGGGTCACGCGGGCGCCGCGTTCGGCCAGCAGGGTGGCCGCGGCGAGACCGGCGATTCCCCCGCCGACCACGGCGACGGCCGGGGCGTCCACGGGGTCGAAGCGGTCCCGGCCCGGTGCGGGCATCATGATCTCGGCCTTGCGGTCGCGTCCGCGCCGGGCCGCCGGCCGGGCGGCGCTCACCGGGCCGCCTCCGCCTGCGGGGCGGCGGCACCGTTGCGGGCCAGGAAGGTGTGCACGATGCCGGTCTGCCAGCCGGCGACGGGGGCCGCGCGTACGCCGGTGAACCCCGCGTCGCTCAGGCGCGCCGTGAAGGCGGGAGCGGTGTCGAAGTGGACGACGCTGTGCCACAGGTGCCGGTACAGGGCGCGGTCGCCGCTCAGGGTGCCCGCGGGGATGATCAGGCCCCGGCAGACGGCCGTCCACAGGGCGTGGTGGGCGGCGGAGCCGCTGAGGCTGTACTCGTGGACGGCGAGCCGGCCGCCCGGCCGCAACAGGGTGCGGACCGCGGCGAGGACCTCGTCCGGGTCGGTGACGTTGCGGAACAGGTAGGCGGCGAAGACCGCGTCGTACGGTCCCTCGCCGGTCGTGACGACTTCCTCGGCGGTCAGGTGCCGGAAACGGACGCGGGCCGGCCAGGGTTTGGCGAGGGCGCGCCGCAGCATCCCCGCCGAGGCGTCGACGGCGGTGATCCGGGCGCGGGGTGCGGCCCGCAGCAGGGCTCGGGTGGAGGCGCCGGTGCCGCAGCCGAGGTCCAGGACGTGCAGGCCGGCGCCGGCGCGGGGCAGCCGGAGCCGGCGCGCCGAGCGCAGGAGGTCGGTGCGGTAGCCGGGGTTGAGGGCCGTGAGCCGGTCGTAGGTGTGCGAGGCGTGGTCGAAGGCGCGTGCCAGGTCGTGGTCGCGCAGGAGTGTCATCGGTGGTTCTCTCCGGTTCGTGGGGTGCCGTGCGGGCGCCGGGGCAGGAAGGGGAGTTCTAGGGCGGTGCGGAGCATCGGGCCCACGGGGGTGCGCAGGCCGATGCCCCATTCCTCCCACGGGGTGGTGTCGCCGTCGAGGAAGCGCAGCAGCCGGTGCGGCGGGATCCGCCGGAAGAGGCCGGTGAAGAATTCGGGGCCGTTGATCCGGCCGGTGTCCAGGGCCCGCAGCAGCACCGCGTCCATGGCGAGGGCCCGCCGCCCGTGCGGAGGCGGCACGAGGGCGCGGCCCTGGTGCAGGGCCGCGGCGATCGCCCGGCTCTGCCGTTGCACGGCGGCGAAGGTGTATCCGGTCGCCGGGCGGGTGGCACCGCCGGCGGTGCCGATCCGGAACACGGCGGGGCCCACCCGGCGGGCGAAGCGCGCGTCGGTCATGGGGATGACCCCCTGTTCCGCCGACTCCACGGTGAACGCGCCGAGTTTCAGGACGTCGTGGGTGTAGTGGGCCAGCGCCGCCTCGTACGCCTCGGTGGTCAGCGGGGTCCGGGAGAACTCGGTGTACTCGACGAGCGCACGGTCCGGCGCCAGGGGCAGTACGTAGCCGAAGGCGAGGCCGTGGGGCGGTTGCGGGACGCGGAAGTCCATGAGGTCGGCGACGTCGGGGTCGAACCGGGGCGCGTCGGTGCGCAGGAACCAGCCGCGGAAGTGCTGCGCCAGCTGTGTCCGGGCCGGGGGCAGGGCGGGCCTGGGGCGGGAGTCGAACACATGGCGTGCGCGGAGCAGCCGCGTGTGGCCGTCGGGGGTGGTGCAGCGTACCTCCGCCGTGCCGTCGGCGCTGTTGCGCACCGTGTCCGCCGTCGCGCGCAGGACCCGCACGCCCGGCGTTTGGGCCAGCCGCGCGTGCACCAGCCGTTCGAAGTCCGTGGACCGGAGCATGCGGTAGCGCAGGGGTGCCGGGTGGACGGTGACGGCGCGGCCGTCGCTGCCGTGGACGCGCAGCCGTGACCAGGAGGCGCTGATCGCCGCGTCGAAGTCGTCGGCGCCGTGGGTGTCATGGGTGTGGGGGTCATGGATGTCGCGGGTGTCGTGGTCCCAGTAGCACCAGGTCCGTTCGGGGGGACGCAGCGGGCCGTCCGGGGCCTCCACGAGGGTGACGGTCGGGGAGGCGGAGGTCGTCAGCCGGAGCGCGAGGCTGAGTCCGGCCGCGCCGCCGCCGACGATGACGACGTCCGACGTCATGTCGGGCGCGGGGGCGGGGACAGGCCGGCTCACCTGGCGCGCCGTTCGACGACGGGTGTTCCGTCCGGGTCGGTGCGGACCAGTTCGGCGTCCGCTTCCAGCGCGTCGGCGACGGCCGCCACGACCCGGTGCGGGTCGCCTCCGGCCGGCATCGGCGGGGCCGTGCCCGCGACGGGCCTGTCGGCGAAGCCCGTGTCGAGGTGTCCCGGCCGGGCCTCCAGGACCCGGATGCCGTCGGCCCGTACCTCGCGGCGGGCCGCGTCGAGCCAGGCGCTCAGCGCCGCCTTGGACGCGCTGTAGTCGGCCATGCCCGCCTGGGGGCGCCGTGCGACGACACCGGTGAAGGCGGCGACGGCCGAGCCGGGGCCCAGGACGGTGAACGCGGCGCGGAAGAAGGCGGTGGGCGCGAGGACGTTGACCGCTGCCAGGTGCTCCGCGATCTCGTCGCCGACCTCCGCCGCCGGACCGAAGGCCACCGACCCGAAGGCAGTGACGACGGCGTCCAGCCCGCCCAGCGCCGTCGCCGCGTCGTGGACCGCGCGGGCGCAGGACGCGGGGTCGTAGGCGTCGAACAGGACGGTCGGGGCGCCCGGGTGGGCGCGTGCGCCTGCCGCGAGCCGCGCGGGGTCGCGTCCCGCCAGTGCCGGACGCGCTCCCCGGCCCCGGAGTTCGGCGGTGAGGGCACCGCCGAGGACGCCGGTGGCACCGGCCACCAGCACGCGCGCGCCGTCGAGGTTCACTGTCCACTCCCGATCGCAGGGGCAGGGCGGCGGTGTCGCCCGTCATCCGTGTGTTCCGTGTGCCGGCCCGTGATGGATGCGGCGGGTGCCGTCCGGTCGACGGTCAGTCGCCGGCCCGGTCCGCGAGCAGTTCCCGGGCGGCCCGGGTGCCCGAGGCGAGGGCGCCCTGCACACTCCCGGTCGCGCGGTGGTCGCCGCAGACGTACCGGCCCTCGGAGACACGCGTCGTGCGGCTCGTCGGCCACGGCGGTTTCATGGCGGGCAGTGCTCCCCGGACGATGTACGTGGCGACCGGTGCCCAGTCGCCGGTGTCGGTGCCGTACCGGTCCGTGCGCATCCGGCCGCCCACGCCGTCGGACGCCTCCAGCAGCGTCACCCGCCGTCCGGCGCGGCACAGGTCCAGCGCGCAGGCCAGACCGGCGAGCCCCGCTCCGACGACGACCGTGTCCGGAGTCCCGTGGTGGTGAGTCGTCATGCGCGCCCCTCCTTCGACACCGGCCTCCGCCCTTCGGGAGACCGGATCCACCCGAGCACGTTCCGCCCGGTGAGGCCAGGCGGCACCGCCGTCGGGTACCCGAGAGGACGAGCCACGTCACCTGTGTACGACCGACTCGAACGCCGCGACGGCCTCCGAGAGACCCGGCGGGTGCGGCAGCCCCGGTGAGGTCCGCCCCGCCCAGCCGGGGCCGAGCGTCAGCACGACGGGCTTCCTGCGGGCGCCGCGCACGCCCCACTCGATCGCCGAGACGTGCTGGGCGAGCGGCCGGCTGGCCGTGGTGCGGGACTGCGCCCACAGCCCCACCGCGGCCGGGCCGGTCCTGCGGACGGCGGCCACGAGCGACTCGACGGGCAGCGCGCCGCCGAACATGCGTACCGGCAGGCCCCGTTCGGCCAGCGCGGCGGCCAGGACCTCCAGGGGCAGCGTGTGGTTCTCCGCGGGCACACAGGCGAGCACGGTGGTGGCGCCGGGCCGGTCGGCGACGACGGGCGGCGCGTGGCGGCGCAGGGCGCCGGAGACGTGCCAGGACAGGAAGTGCTCGACCTCGACGTACCGCTCGCCCGCGGTCTCCCACTTGCGTCCGACGGCCTGGAGCGTGGGCATGATCACCTCCGTCCAGGCCGGGACCAGGCCGTGCTCCTCGATCGCGTCCTCCAGCAGCTTGTCGAGGGCGGCGGCGTCGAGACGCAGGGCCGCGCGGGCGATGCCCTTGCACTCCTGACGTACGTCGCCGAGCCGCATGCCGGTGCCGGCGTGGCTGCGTTCCGGGGGCGCCGGGGGCACGGGAGGGGTGGCGCGCGAGGGCGGGTCCGGGGCGGCTCCGCCGAGGGCCAGGCGGGCGGCCTCGGCGGGCGGGAGCCCGGTCGCCGTCAGCGCGCACATCCGTTCCAGCCGGGCGAGGTCGTCGGCGGTCCAGCGGCGGTGCCGGCCGCCGGTGTGCGCGGCGGGACCGAGCCCGTAGCGGCGGTCCCACGACCGGACCGTGGTCGGCGCCACCCCCAGACGGCGCGCCACCTCACCGGTGGTCAGGCCGCCGCCGCGCCGGGCATCCGCCTCGGCATTCGTCTCATCGTCCCTGTTCAGACGCATGTTCCCATCTTACGACGCACAAACGACGCATGTTGTGCGCGTCGTTCGCTCTCACAAGACTGTTTCCAGGGCTGCTGCCAACCAACACACGCCGTCCGGAACCCGCCGCGCGGGTGGCTCTCCGCCTCGGACAGCGCAGACGGCAGGAGGAACAGGTCATGAGCACCGAAGCGCGCGACTCCTACGTCGCCGCCGGCCCGCTGGAGAGCGTCTCTAGAATTCTGTGGTTGCCCGGGTGTTTCGGGCTTTTCGGGCGCGGCGTGGCCGTGTGCGGTCGCCATCGGTGGGTCCGATCCTCGGGGTGAGGGGGTGGACTGGGGTGGCGTGCAG
>NZ_JBHXNW010000037.1:77154-80224 GCF_042717365.1 Streptomyces sp. NPDC058534 | reverse complement strand
CACCTGTACCGGACGGGCCTCGCGCTCATCCCGGCTGCCGGGAGGGCAGTCGTCAGGCGCGCGAAGCGCGTCAAGCCCGCTGCCGCGAGGTAAGCAGGAATCTCCCGGCTTCGGCCGGGAGAGCACTTCAACAGTACTACTGCCACAACCACCCGCGCCCCACCGAGCCGCAGTACCCGCTGTGGCAGGGCCTGCGCCCCGGCTCCACGATGACGAACGCCGGGCTCGCCGCCCGCCTCCAGGAGTGCACCGGCTACGAGTCCGACCCGGCCGACCGGACCGCCCTCCAGCAGCGCAACCTCGACGACATCCTCGCCGTCACCCGTATCCCCGAGCGCACCCTGGAGTCGCATCTGAAGTTCGCCACCGCGAGGGCTGCTTCTACGATCCCGGCTTCCACCCGTCGCCGTACGCCTCCCGGGTGCGGCCCCGGCCCGGCGGACTCCACTGGCCGGCCATGACCGCCGCGCAGGAGCGGGCGTGGAGCAGGATCGACGGTGTGGGGATCGCGCCCTAGCGGACCTGCTCCCGCTCCGTCAGTACAGCGCGGATCACGTGGCGGGCGTTGCCCGCCATCGCCGGGTTGGTCTTCCGGTAGTACGGCAGTGCGATCAGGGCCTGGGAGAGGGTACGCCCCCGGCCGCGCCGCCAGGTCGCGTCGTCGACGCCGAGTGTCTCCCGGAAGACCTCCCGCGCGCCTGCGGGCAGCAGGTTCCACGCCGGGAAGAGGTCGCAGGCCGGGTCGCCCACTCCCGCGCACCCGAAGTCGATGACCGCGGTGAGCCTGCCGTCCTCGACCAGCAGGTTGCCCGGCATCAGGTCGGCGTGCAGCCAGACCGGCGGCCCGTCCCAGGCCGGGGCCCGCAGCGCGTCCTGCCACACGGCGGCCAGCGCGTCGCAGTCGACGTCCTCCTCGGGCAGGCCGCGCAGTTCTTCGAGGGCGGCCCGCGTCTCCGCGTCCTGCGTGGTGAGCGGGCCGCCGCGGTGGGCCACGGGAGCGTCGGGCAGGGCGACGGCCCGCATCGCTGCCACGAATCCGGCGAGATCCCTCGCCAGCGCCACGGGATCGGTGAGTGCCCCTGCCTCGGGGATCTCCCCGGGCAGCCACCGGTACACCGACCAGGGCCACGGGTAACCCGCGGCGGGCTCACCGGCCCCGAGGACCTCGGGCAATGCGGTGGGGAGCAGGGGCGCCAGCCTGGGCAGCCAGTGCCGCTCGGCCGTCACGTCCGACACGCCGCCCTTGATGAGCGGCAGTCGGACGACCATGTCGTCACCCAGCCGGTACATCGCGTTGACCGTGCCACCGGACGCGAAGCGCTCGACGGGCAGCCCCGCCCAGCGCGGGAACCGCCCGTCGACCAGCCGCCGCACCAGACGCTCGTCGAGGGGGTACGCGTCCGGATGCATCTGCCCTGAACTCATGGACCTCATCCGACCCTTCGGCACGGACGGCCGTCAAACGCTTTCCGGGCGGACGGTCAGCTCACCGAGATACTGGAGTTGCCGCTGCTCTGATAGCCCTCGGTGGCCATGATCATGTAGTAGCTGAAGCTGCCGAGCGGCATCCCGGCCCGCGCCCACGCGTCGAAGTGGTTGCCCGTGGTGACGGTCCCTCCGGTCCGCTTCGACTGCCGCACGCTCCAGTACTGATCGAAGGTGCGGGTGCCTTCGACGGAGGGGGCGTTGTACCGGGTCGTCCGGTAGATGTCGTACGTGCCGCCGTCGCTGTTCACCGTGCCCTTGTATGTGCCCGTGGGCCGGTAGGTGCCCCAGTTGTCGACGATGTAGTACTCGACGAGCGGGTTCGAGGTCCACCCGTAGAGGGTCAGATAGCCGTTGCCGGACGGGTTGAAGCTGCCCGAGTACCGCACCGTTCTGCGTCCGCCGTTGCTCCAGCCCTTGCCGCAGACGAAATTGCCGCAGTTGGTCCACGAGGTCCGGTAGCTGCCGCCGGAACTCAGCGTCATGGACACCGAGCCGCCGCCGTCGGTCCAGAACGAGTAGTAGAAGCCGTTGTTCGTGCCGGTCTGGTTCGTCCTGATGGTGGTGTCCGCGTGTGCGGTGCCCGGCAGCAGCAGCCCGGACGTGCTCGCCAGGGCCACGGCACCGGCACCGCCGAGGAAGCTTCTGCGGTCGATCGGGCGGGCGAAGTCTTTGTTGTCGCGCATGCGTCCTCCGACTGTGGGTGGGGGGTCTGTCGGTGCCGCCAGTGTTGGATTGTGACCGTGCGCTGTCAATAGTTTCGGAGCTAGTTGCGAAAAGTTCCTGACGCTCGGATTGTGTCCGCTTCCATGTTCTCCGAGGTGGAGGCAGTGAATGTGCTATTGCTCATGAGGTGCTGAGGATTCCTGGCCTCTTGATGATCGCAATGTGGACGCTTGGCTCCGAAAATTTCGACGCTGAAGTGGGCCGATCAGGGCCGCGCCGGCGGCCACGCTCTGGGCGAACGTGGTGCGCTTGAGGCCGGCCCCCGTCGTGAAGATCTGGCCGCGCAGGTGCTCGGGGGCCTCCCGGTGGCGTGGCGCCTGCACCAGCGCGCCGGCCCGGACGACCGTGTCCGGCGTGGCGGCCCCGGGAATCGCGCGAGTACGGCGTTGGCCGCCAGGGCCGAGGCCGCTGCGCAGGCGAACAGCAACGTGCCGCGCCCGGCGGCTCCGAGGGCCTGTGCGCCCAGCAGTGGGACGCAGGCCGCGAGCATGCCCTGGGCGAGGCAGGAGACGACCGAGGTGAGGGTCGCCCGGGCCAGCGGTGGGCGCCGCAGGATGACCCCGAACCCGGCGACGAGAGCACCGGCCACCGGAGCCGGACGCGTGCCGGGGCGGGGCGCGCGGGCAGGCGCCACGCCGCCGGGGCGGCCACCGCGACCGGCGCGGCGGAGACCGCACTGGGGCTCGCCGCCGCCGTCGTCACTCAGGGCGGCGGGGCCGGGTCGACCCAAACCGACCCCAGCGCTGGGGGGGGGGGGGCGGATGGGGGGGGGGGGCGGGGGGGGTGAGCGGGACCCGCCGGACTCCGCGGCGTCGGCGGGGGGGGGGGGATTGGCTCACGGCCAGCAACGTCGCGCGGG
>NZ_JBHXNW010000037.1:46851-77144 GCF_042717365.1 Streptomyces sp. NPDC058534 | reverse complement strand
GGGCTCGCCGCCGCCTGCTTAACACTGGGCGGCGGCCCGGCGCGCCGCTACTGCTCACGTCGCTGTGCGACGCGGGAGCGAGTCGCGGCGCACCGGCGCCGGTCCGACGGGTGATCAGACGCCGAACTCCGTCGGCGAGATGCCCAGCGCGGTGCAGGCCTCGCGGATCGCCTGCTGCTCGGACGGCTCGAAGACGCCGTCGGCCCCGGCCACGACCATGCCGGTCTGGACGACCGCACGCGCCTCCTGTGGCTTCTTGGCGGCCTTGGCGATCACCTGGAGCGCCTCGGTCTTGCCCAGCTGGAAGTTGGCCAGAAGCTTGTCCACGTGCTGGTTGAACCGCTGGCGGAGCTGGTCCGCCGGGAAGTTCTGCAGCACCTCGTTGGAGACGATCAGCTCCTCCACGCGCTGCCGCTCCGCCGGCTCCACCTGTCCGTCGGCCGCGGCGACCAGGGCGCACATGGCCATGCTCGCGTCCCGGTAGGAGCCGCTCTTGAGTTCGGTCTTGACCGAGGCGAGCTGGGACTTGAACATCCCCATCAGCTGGGCCTTGGAGCCGCCGGAGGACGAGCCCGTCCCGCCGGTCTGCTGGTGCCCCTGCGCCCCGTGCCCCGATCCGGTCGCTCCCCGAGTGCCCTGGGACTGCTGGAAGGTCTTGGCCTGGTCCTTGATCTTGTCCCACATCGCCACTCGTGCCACCTCGGCTTCTGTTGCTGCTTGTCGGTCATGGTTCCCGGCCGCGATCTCTCGCGGCCATCAGGATCAACGCCCCCCGGGACCACAGGGTTCCCGGAAGGCAAAGACAGAGCAAAGAGCCTACCGGTGCCGTAGTAGGCTGCGCGACCAGGAGTTGCCGTTTCGGTCGGCCGGGTGGAGGCGTCGGGTGTGGCTCGGCTGAAGGGGTCGTCGGTCGCCGAGGCCGCCGGACCGCCCCGTGTTCGCGCCGCCCGGGCGACGGTGTGGTCGCGCGAGGTCGGCTGGTTCGTCGCGATCGGCGTCGTCTCGACCGCCGGACAGGCGTCGTTGTACTGGGCGCTGCGCCTCTGGTGGCCCCCGGCCGCCGCCAACCTGGTCTCGCTGCTGGTCCTCACCGTGCTGAACACCGAGGCCAACCGGCGGCTGACGTTCCGGCACGCCGACGCCGGGCCGGTCCGTGCCCATCTGGGGGCCGGCGGGCTCTTCCTGCTCGGCTACCTGGTCACCTCCGGCGCGGTGCTCTGGTTCCGGCACGAGCGGCCCGGCGCCTCGCCCGCCGCGGAGACCGTGGTCCTCGCCGCCACGTCCGTCGTCGTCACCGTCGTGCGCTTCCTGGTGCTGCGACTCGCCGTCTTCCGGGGCCGTGCCCGCCGCTGAGCTGCTGGGTCACCAACAGGTTCCCTGGTCACCGAAAAGTGCGTTCTTCCATGTCAGGGGTCACTCTCCTACGGTCCCCGAGTAACCGCTGGAGAGCACACGGGCAAGGAGACAGCAGTCATGGCCATTACTCTGGTGAACCCCGCAGGCCTGCCGGAGATCGACGTCTACCGGCAGGTGTCGATCGCCTCCGGAACGAGGCTGGTGTTCGTCGCCGGCCAGGTCGCCTGGGACGCCGACGGCGTCACCGTCGGTGAAGGCGACCTCGCCGCGCAGGTGGAGCAGTGCTACGTCAACGTCGGCACCGCCCTCGCCGCGGCCGGTGCCACCTTCGCCGACGTGGCGAAACTGAACGTCCATGTCGTCGACTGGACCCCCGACAAGATGCCCCTGCTCCTTGAGGGCATCGCCCGGGCCTCCGCCAGGCTGGGCGTGGCCCCGGCCGCGCCGGCCACGCTGCTGGGCGTCGCGGCGCTGGACGTGCCCGAGCACTTGGTCGAGGTCGAGGCCACCGCGGTCGTCGACTGAAGACGACTGAAGTCGACTGAAGAGGGGTGGGCCGGCCGAGTGACGTGACCGCTCAGTCGTACGTGACCCGGTCCAGCAGGCCCTGCAGGTACAGCCCGCGCCGGGCGTCCACCGGGGTCGGCGTACCGGTGCGGACCGCCGTGGCGAAGTCGTGACGCAGGATCGGCCAGCACTCCTCGTGGTCGATGCCCGCCGTGTCGTAGACCAGCGGCAGGTCCGGGCCGAACAGTTCGACGCGGGTGAGCGCGTGGGGGACGGCCACCGAGCCGGACAGGGAGGCCTGGCTGGCGGCGCCGTTCTCGTGCGTGCAGGTCAACTCGGTCCAGCGGCGCGGGTCGCCGGTGGCGCGGAGGGACGTGATGGGGCCGACCGAGGCGTCCAGCAGGTCGAGGAGGTGGGGGCCGAGGTCGAGCAGGGCGCCGTGTTCGAGGCGCCAGCCGGTGGCGAACTCGCCCTTCAGGAAGGCACCGTGGAGGTAGCAGGAGCGTGCCCCGGTCGCCTCGAAGGAACGCGCGGCTTCCAGGAAGGCGCGGGTGGCCGGGTGGTAGCGCTTGGTCAGCACCAGCTGGGAGACGACACCGGCCTCGGCGACGGCGTCGGCGACCCGGTGGGCCGCGGACAGGTCGGGGCCGAGCGGCTTCTCCAGCAGCAGGGCCTTGCCCCGTTTCGCCGCCAGGGGCGCCAGCTCGGCCTGGACGGCGGGCGGCACGGCGAACGCCACGGCCTCGCAGTGGTCCAGCAACTCCTCGAAACCGGCGGCGACATGGGCGGCGTAGGGCGCGGCGGCCTCCCGGGCCGCCTCGGTGCGGCGGGCCCAGACCGCGGCGAGCCGGGTCTCGGGCCCGGCGGCGAGCACCCGGGCGTGCATGGCGCGGGCCCAGGGGCCGGCGCCCACGAGCCCGACCTCGACGGGCCGGTCGGTCCAGGGGGCGGGGACGGCGTTCACGGTGTTCCTGTCTTCGGGTGGCACGGCACACGGTGGCACCGCGCGGTGGTCACGGCGCCGTGGTCACGGTGCGAGGCGGTCGAGCCGGGCGTCGGCGCCGGCGGGGGAGTAGAGGTGCTCCACGACCATGGCGGCGGCTCCGACGAGCCCCGCGCGGTCGCCGAGCCGTGAGGTGACGACCTGGAGGTTGGCCGTGGCGCGGGGCATGGCCCGCTGGTAGACCAGCTCCCGCACCCCCGTCAGGAAGGGCACCCCGGACAGCTCACCGGCGATCATGAGCACCCCGGGATTGAGCAGGGTCACGACGGTCACCAGGACCTCGCCCACCCGCCGTCCCGCCTCCCGGGCCAGCCGGACCGCGTCCGGATGCCCCTCGTTGAGCAGCCGCCGTACGTCCCGGCCGGACGTGGTGTCGAGGCCGAGGGCGGACAGCTCCTTCGCGATCGCCCTGCCACTGGCGACGGCCGCCAGGCAGCCGTGGGAGCCGCACATGCACAGCGCGTCGGACCGGTCGTGCAGCCGGATGTGTCCGATGTCGCCGGCGCCGCCGTCGATACCGCGGTAGAGGCTGTCCCCGATGACGACCCCCGCGCCGATGCCGGTGGACACCTTCAGCAGGACGAACGAGGCGCAGTCCCGGTGGTTGGCCTGGTACTCGGCCAGCGCCATCAGGTTGGCGTCGTTGTCCACGAGCACCGGAACCGCGTGTGCCGCCGGATCCAGGCCCGTCTTCGCGGCGTACGCCTTCTGGAGCCGTTCCCTGATGAGGTACCGGTCCCAGCCCGGCATGATCGGCGGCTCGATCACCTGCCCGGACTCCCAGTCGACGGGGCCCGGCACGGACAGTCCGATGCCCGCCACGTGGGAGGCCGGGATCCCGGCCGCCGCGATCAGGTCCGGGAACCACTCGGCCAGCCGGTCCAGGACGTGTTCGGGCCCTTCGGCGACGTCCAGCGGACCGGTGTGCTCGGCCAGGATGGTGCCCGCCAGGTCGAGCACGGCGGCCCGGGCGTGCCGGGTCTCCAGGTCGAAGGCGATCACCGAGGCGTGGCCCGGTTCGAACACGATCCGGTGGGAGGGGCGGCCGCCGGTGGAGCTGCCCGTGGCGTGGCGCAGCCACCCCGCGCGGTTGAGCAGGTCGAGGCGCTGTCCGACGGTCGAGCGGGACAGCCCGGTCGCCTGCTGGAGGTCGGCGCGGGTGTTGGCGCGGCCGCTGCGGATCAGCTGCAGCAGCGCACCCGCGCTGGCCTGACTTGACGTCATCATGGAGTCCCCCACGGCTCAGCTCTTGTCGGCGCCGCTGGTCAGCCCCTCGGTGAGCAGGCGTTCGGCGGCGAAGAACAGAAGTACCACGGGGATCGTCAGCACCACGGAACCGGCCATGAGGACGGTCTTGGGCACCTCGATGCCGTTGGACAGCTGGGCCAGTCCCAGGGAGACGGTCCACTGGCCGGGGTCGGCGGCCAGGAACAGCAGCGCGAAGAGGAACTCGTTCCAGGCGATCATGAAGACGTAAAGACCGGTCGCCATCAGGGAGGGCAGGGCGAGCGGCAGGATCACCTTGCGGACGGTCTGGAGCCGCGAGCAGCCGTCGAGCGCCGCCGCCTCCTCGATCGAGGCCGGGATGGTGACGAGGTAGTTCTTCAGCATGTAGATCGACACCGGCACGGTCTGGGCGACGTAGACGATGGCCAGGCCGACCAGGCTGGAGGAGAGGCCGATCCGGGCGAAGATGACGAAAAGCGGGACGGCCAGCAGCGTCGCCGGGAACAGGTAGACGGCCAGGAAGAGCGCGCTGACCTGGCGGTGGCCGAAGAACTTCAGCCGGCTGATCGCGTAGGCCCCGGGCACCGCCGCCACCAGGGTGAGCACCACCGTGCCGAGGGAGACCAGCGCGGAGTTGCGCAGGAACTTCAGGAAGCCCTGCCCGCCGTCGTCGGTGGAGCGCAGCACGTCCTGGTAGGTGGAGAGGGTGAAGTCCTTCGCCGAGATCCACAGGGATCCGGGGTCGAGCAGGAGCGCGTCGATGGGCTTCAGCGACAGCAGCACCATGTAGTAGAACGGCAGCAGGGTGATCACGGCGAGGAACGCGATGACGAACCAGCGCAGTACACCGAAGAACCGCTCCTCGAACTGGGCCCGGGACAGGGCCGCCTTGCGCGTCACGCTTCCTCCTGGACCTTGTTGCCGAAGAACTTGAAGTAGAAGCCCAGCAGGATCATCAGCGAGACGGCCAGGACGAGCGCCTGGGCGGCCGCGGCTCCCACGTCGTAGCGGGCGGTGAGGAAGTCGTAGACGCGCACGGCGGCCACGTCGGTGCCGGCGCCGCCCCCGGTGAGCAGGTAGACGTCGTCGAACTTGTTGAACGTCATGATGAACCGCAGGACGCACAGCAGCGCGATGACCGGCATCAGCTGGGGCAGCAGCACGTGCCGGAACCGCTGGGTCGGGGTGGCCCCGTCGACCAGCGCCGCCTCCTCCAGGGTGTCGGGCACCGCCTGCAGCCGCGCCAGGATGAACAGGAACGCGAACGGGAAGTAGCGCCAGCACTCGAAGACGATGACGGTCAGCAGCGCCAGCGGAATGTCGAAGTGCAGGCCCAGGAGATGGACTTCGTACTCCCGGGTCGACAGGAAGGCGATCGGGTCGTCCCAGCCGAACAGCCGCTTGCCCCAGTCGTTGACCACGCCGTACTGCGGGCTGAGCGCGACCTCCCAGACGAAGGCCACGGCGACGACGGGCGCGACGTACGGCAGCAGCATCGCCGCGCGCAGCAGCCCGCGGCCCTTGAACGGCTTGCGCAGCGCGAGCGCCGCGATCAGGCCGAGGACGACGGAGCCGAGCGTGGAGCCCGCCGTGTACAGCAGGGTGGTACCCAGGCTGGACCAGAAGCCGGCCGAGTCGAAGACCTGCGCGAAGTTGTCCAGGGACCAGTTTCCGAACAGGCTCATGCCCTGGATGTCGACGAGCCGGGCCTTCTGGAAGGCGAGCAGCACGGTCCAGGCGATGGGCAGCACGACCACCACGAGGACCACGAGGAAGGTGGGGGAGACGAACGCGAGTCCCGCCCGGTTGGCCCGCCGGCTGGCGGTCATCGGCCGGCGGCCCGACGGGGCGGACCGGTCGGTGGACCGGGGGCTGGTGTCCCGGCGCTGCGGTGCGCCGGCTGGAGCTGTAGTCATGAGGGACCTTCGTGAGGTGCAGGCGGGCGGCTACTGCAAGGACTTCTTGAGGGCGGCGACCTCTTCGTCGGCGTCGCGTGCCGCCTCGGACGGCGAGCTCTGGCCGCTGGTCATGGCGCCGACCGCCTTCGGTACGGGCAGTTCGCCGTTGGTGGCGCCGACCAGGGCTCCCTCGCCCTGGGTGATGCCCCAGCGGCGCATGTTGCTGACGCCGTCGGCGAGCTGGTCCAGCAGGCTGTCGGGGAAGACCTCGTCCAGCGGCTTGCGGGTGTCGACGCCGATCTCGCTGTGGCGCCAGGATTCGAGGTAGCGCCCGGGGTCGGCGGTCGTGCCCTTGCGGACCGGGATCTTGCCCTCGGGCGCCATGCCGAACCAGGACTCGTAGCCGGTGCCCATCATGTACTCGATGAACTCGCGGGACGCCGCGGTCTCGGCCGTCTTGGTGGTCACCCAGGACGTGATCTCGCCGAACTGGGCCGCCTCCTTGGCGTCGGGGCCCTTCATCGCGGTGACGATGCCGCTGTTGTCCGACAGGTACTGGGGGTCCTTCGCGCACTGGGGGCAGCTGGGCAGGGCGTCCTTGCGCAGGCCGGCGAGTTCGTCGAGCAGGAACGAGGACCAGACGACCATCGAGGAGCGCCCGGCGAAGTAGGTGGCCCGGGTGGAGTCCACGGTCTGGGTGCCGGGCGGCCCGTAGCCGCGGGCCAGCTGGTCGTAGGTGCGGAAGGCGGTCTCGCACTCCGGGGAGTCGAGGGCGACCTCGTGCCGGTCGTCGACCAGTTGGCAGTCGTTGGCGAGGGCGACGCTCTCGAAGCTCTGCGAGGTGAAGACGTCGCTGGGGTCGGTGGCCGCCGAGATGCCGTCGTGGCCCCTGGTGGTCAGCGCCTTGGCGGCGGCCAGCGTCTTCGCGTACGTGTCGGGAACCGGCAGGCCCTTCTGCGCCAGCTGGTCCTTGCGGTAGACCAGCAGCTGGAGCCAGGCGTCGGAGGGCACGCCGAGGCTGGTGGCGCCGTCGGAGGTCAGCTCCAGCGCGTTGGCGTTGAACGTGTCCCGGCCGAGTTCGCCGACGATCCGCTTCGGGATGTCGGTGTTCAGCAGGCCGTTGGTGTACATCTGCCAGACCTGGCCCATGGGGGCGGCGCCGATGACGTCGGGCATGGTGCCCGAGGCCGCCGCCGACATGATCAGCTGCGGCATCTGGGCCTCGTCGACCCCGACGAGTTTGACCTTGATCCCGGTCTTCTTCTCGAACCCGTCGATGACCTTCCGCGTCGCCGCGACACGGTCGGGGAGGTTCTCCTGGGACCAGACCGTGATCTCACGGTCCGGTTTGCCGGGCCCGGTGCTGCCCGCGCAGCCCGAGAGCAGCACTGCTCCCAGGGCCGCCGTGACGCCGACCGCGGTCGTCCTCGACCGCAGGGTCCTGATGCGCATTGAGTGTCCTCGTTCCGGCTTACGTCTGCTCGCCACGCATCACAGCATCACTTTTGCTTGTTGACAAGACATAAGTTGCGGATATTGTCGACGCAACCGCATCAGCAACCCTTCCGGAGCCCTCCGTGTCATCCGTGTCGCCGAAGTCAGCAGCGTCGCCCGTGCCGTCCGTGGAGCGCGTCGTCCAGTTCACCGGCCCCCGCCAGGTCGAGGTCGCCGAGCACGTCAGGGCCGAACTGCCGCCCGGCCACCTGCGGGTCCGCACCCGGTACTCGGGCATCTCGGCGGGCACCGAACTCACCGCCTACCGCGGCACCAACCCGTACCTGACCCGGACCTGGGACGCCGAGGCGCGGCTCTTCCGCGACGGCGCGCCCGGCATCGAGTACCCGGTCGCCGGCTGGGGCTACTCCGAGGTCGGCGAGGTCGTCGAGGTCTCCCCGGAGCTGGCCGGCACCCCCGGCCTGCCGGTCCCCGGCGACCTGGTGTGGGGCATCTGGGGCCACCGCAGCGAGGGCATCGTCCCCGCCGAGCGCATGATCGGCCACACCCTCCCGACCGGCCTCGAACCGCTGGCCGGGGCCTTCGCCCGGGTCGGCGCCATCGCGTACAACGCCGTCCTGGCCGGTGACATCCACCTCGGCGAGGACGTCGCGGTGTTCGGGCAGGGCGTCATCGGCCTGCTCACCACCCGGCTCGCCCGGCTCAGCGGCGCCCGCGTCACCGCCGTGGACGCCCTCGACGGCCGCCTGGAGACCGCGAAGCGGTACGGCGCCCAGCACACCCTCAACGCCCGCACCGACGCCGTCGCCGAACGCGTCCGCGAGGCCACCGGCGGCCTCGGCGCCGACCTCGCCATCGAGATCAGCGGCGCCTACCCGGCCCTGCACGAGGCGCTGCGCTCGGTCGCCGCCGGCGGCCGCGTGGTGGCCTCCGGCTTCTACCAGGGCGACGGCATCGGCCTGCGCCTCGGCGACGAGTTCCACCACAACCGGGTCCAGCTGATCTGCTCCCAGATCGGCGGCGTCCCCCCGCAGCTGTCCAACCGCTGGACCGTCGAACGCCTCCAGCAGACCTTCCTGCGCCTGGTCGCCGAGGGCCAGGTCGACGTCGACGCCCTGGTGAGCCACGTCGTCCCCGTCGCCGACGCGGCCGACGCCTACGTACTGCTGGACGAGCGGCCCGCCGAGGCGCTGCAGGTCGTCCTGGAATTCTGAGACCGGATTTTCTGAAAGGCCCCCCATGCTCAAGACCGCCGTCCAGGAACAGCTGCTGCCCGGGGACACCCTCCAGGCCAAGTGGGACGTCGCCCGGCAGGCCGGATACGACGCGATCGAACTGCGCGGCAAGGGCGACTTCCACTTCGCCTCCCGCCTCGGTGAACTGAAGCAGGCCCGCGAGGACGGAGTCGTCATGCCGACCGTCTGCGTCGACATGCTGCACTTCCTCGGCGCCTTCGACGAGGGCGTCCGCCGCGACGCCGTCGCCCAGATGAAGTCGCAGCTCACCGTCATCGCCGAGATCGGCGGCGTGGGCGCCCAGACGCCCGCCTCGTACGGCATGTTCTCCCGCCGGCTGCCGCCCTTCGAGCCGCCGCGCACCGAGGAGGAGGACCGCGAGGTGCTCCTCGCCGGTCTCACCGAACTCGGCGAGCACGCCCGCAAGGAGGGCGTCACGCTCTTCCTGGAGCCGCTCAACCGCTACGAGGACCACATGGTCAACCGGCTCGACCAGGCCGCCGACCTGATCCGCGCCGTCGGCCTCGACTCGGTCCGGATCGGCATCGACAGCTACCACATGAACATCGAGGAGACCGACCCCGCCGCCGCGATCGTCGCCCACGCCGACGTCATCGGGCACGCCCAGGTCTCCGACTCCAACCGCTTCCAGCCCGGCGCCGGACACCTCGACTGGCCCGCCTGGTTCGGCGCCCTGCACACCATCGGCTACGACGGCCACCTCGCCCTCGAATGCCGGCTGGCCGGCGACCCCGTGGACGCCGTGCGCTCCGTCCCCGCCTTCCTCGCGAGGTCCGGCGCGTGAACTCTCCCGACCTCCTCGACCGGCCCGCGCCCGCCGCGCCCGCAGACCTGACCCTGCGGCGCGGTGCGGCGCGGGTCCTCCTCGACAACTGGACCGGCGCCTCCACCGTCCCCTCCCGCACCCTCTACCCGCACCAGTGGAGCTGGGACTCCGCCTTCGTCGCCATCGGGCTGCGCCACCTCTCGGTGCGCCGCGCCCAGCGCGAACTGGAGTCCCTGCTGGCCGCGCAGTGGGCGGACGGCCGCGTCCCGCACATCGTCTTCAACCCGGCCCTGCCGCACGACGCGTACTTCCCGAGCCCCGACTTCTGGCAGTCCTCCCGGGCCGGCCGCGCCGCGGGCGCACCGTCGGCCGCCGAGACCTCGGGCATCGTCCAGCCGCCCGTGCACGCCCTGGCGGCCTGGCTGGTGCACCGCGCCGACCCGGACGAGTCCCGCCGCCGCGGATTCCTCGCCCGCGTCCACCCGCGCCTCGCCGCCTGGCACGACTACCTCCTCGGCCGCCGCGACCTCGGCGGCGGCGGCCTCGCGGCCGTCGTGCACCCGTGGGAACCCGGCATGGACAACAGCCCCTGCTGGGACCGGGCGCTCCAGCGGGTCGAGCCCAGCCCGCCCGACACCTTCCGGCGCGCCGACCTCGACCACGGCCACCCCGCCGACCGGCCCACCGACCTCGACTACGGCCGCTACGTCCGGCTGGCCACCGAGTACCGGGAAGCCGGCTACGACGACCGCGCCGCCCCCCACCGGTTCGCCGTGGAGGACCCGTCCTTCAACGCGCTGCTGGCCGTGAGCGAACTGGCGCTGGCCGCCATGGCCCGCGAACTGGGCCTGCCGGGGGAGCGGCACACCGAGCGGGCCGCCGCACTGACCCGGGCGCTGGTGGACCGGCTGTGGGACGCGGAGGCCGGACTGTTCCGCGTCCGCGACCTGCACACCGGCACCCACGTCGACGAGCGGAGCGTCAGCGGCCTGATCCCGCTGCTCGTCCCGCACCTGCCCGCGGACGTCGTCCGCGGCCTGCACGCCACGCTGACGGGGCCGCACTTCAGCGCTCCGGCCACCCGCCTGATCCCGAGCTACGACCTGACCGGCCCAGCCTTCGACCCCACCCGGTACTGGCGCGGCCCCGCCTGGTTCAACACGGCCTGGCTCATCGAGCGGGGACTGCGCACCCACGGCCTGCGGCAGGACGCCGACGTGCTGCGCGCCGACTTCCTCGCCCGGGCCGGACACTCGGGGTTCGCCGAGTACGTCGACCCCGACACCGGCGCGGCCCGCGGCACCCGGCACTTCTCCTGGACCGCCGCCCTCACCCTCGACCTGCTGAGCACCGGCCCGGCGGCGGACGTCCCGACGCGGTACGACGCGACGGAGGCCCGTTCATGACCGCGGCCGAACCCCGCGTCCAACTCGTGCGCGACGCCACCTTCGTACGGCTCGGCACCGACGGCGAGATCACCGGCACCCGCGGCACGGCGCCGGACGGCCTGTTCTTCCAGGACGCCCGGCACCTGAGCCGCTGGCGGCTGACCGTCGACGGCACCGCGCCCGTCGTCCTGGTGCCGGCCACGGCGGACGGCGACGACACCGCCGCCTGCGTCCTGTCCCCCGAGGGCACCCGGGACCACCCGCCCGCGTACACCGTCTTCCGGCGGCAGAGCGTCAGCGCGGGCGCGTTCACCGAACACCTGACCCTGGTCAGCAACCGCCCCGAGCCCGTGACCGCCCACGTCGAGTTGACCGTCGGCGCCGACTTCGCCGACCTCTTCGAACTCCGCGCCGACGACCGCCACTACGCCAAGCCCGGCGCCGCGTACGAGACCCACGACGGCGCCGACGGGCCGGTCTTCACCTACCGGCGGGCCGAATGGCATGCCCGTACGGAACTCACCTGCCGCCCCGCCCCGGACACGGCCGGGCCCGCGGAGCCGGAAGGGGACGCCACCGTCCGGACCCTGTCCTGGCGGCTGCCGCTCGACGCGCACGGGCGGGCCGAGGTGCGGCTGACCGCCCGCGCCCACCCGCACGGACACACCGCGCCCACCCCTGCCACCCCCGCCGCCGGCCAACGGCACCCGCACGGCCACGAGTCCGCGCCGGACGACCTCACCCGCACCTGCGAACGCGGACCGGCCGACCTCGACCTGCTGACCATCCCGGTCACCGGTGTCGACGGCGAGCACCTGCGCGTCCCCGCCGCCGGAATCCCCTGGTTCATGACCCTGTTCGGGCGGGACTCGCTGCTGACCTCGTACTTCCTGCTGCCGTACCGGCCCGCGACCGCGGCCGCGGTGCTGAGCGCGCTCGCCGCCACCCAGGGCGAGCGCCACGACACCTTCAGCGGCGAGCAGCCCGGACGCATCGTCCACGAGACACGGCACGGCGAACTCGCCCACTTCCGGCAGGTCCCGTACGGGCGGTACTACGGCGCCGTCGACGCCACCCCGCTCTTCCTCGTGCTGCTCCACGCCCACCACGAGACGACCGGCGACCGCACCCTGGCCGTCCGCCTGGAGCGGCACGCCCGGCGGGCCGTCGACTGGATGCTCACCGACGGCGGCCTGGAACGGCACGGCTACCTCGTCTACACCCCCGACCCGAACGGCCTCGTCAACCAGAACTGGAAGGACTCCGAGGGCGCCGTCTGCTTCGCCGACGGAACCCAGGCCGAGGGGCCGATCGCGGTCTCGGAGGCGCAGGGCTACGCCTACGACGCGCTTCTGCGCACCGCCGAACTCGCCGCAGGCGTCTGGGGCGACGAGCCCTACGCGCACCGCCTGCGCGAGACCGCCGCCGCACTGCGCGCCCGCTTCACGGCGGACTTCTGGATGCCCGGCGCCGACTTCCCGGCCCTCGCTCTGGACGGCGACGGCCGCCAGGTCGACGCGCTGGCCTCGGACGCCGGGCATCTGCTGTGGTCGGGCATCCTCGACGAGGACCGCGCCCGCCGGGTGGGCAGGCGGCTGCTTGAGCCGGACTTCTTCTCCGGCTGGGCCATCCGCACCCTGGCCGCCGGACAGCGCCCGTACCACCCGCTCTCCTACCACCGGGGCAGCGCCTGGCCGCACGACAACGCGGTCGTCGCGCTGGGCCTGGCCCGCCAGGGACTCGCGGACGAGGTGCGCACCGTCGCCGACGGCCTGATCGCGGCGGCGGCCCACCACGGCCACCGGCTGCCCGAGGTCCTGGCCGGCTACGACCGCTCGGCGACCCCCGCCCCGGTCCCGTACCCCCACTCCTGCTCCCCGCAGGCCTGGGCGGCGGCCACCCCGCTGGCCCTGCGGACGGCGCTGGGGGAGGGGCGGCTCAGCCCGTGAGGGACGCCGGCGATGCCGCCGTGCTCGCGCGGACGACCAGGCGCGGCTCCACCGACGCCGGTTCGGGCACCGTCTCGGGGGCGGCGAGCAGTACTCCGCCAGCTGGATGTCGTCGACGCCCACCACGGAGATGTCCTCCGGGACGCGCCGCCCCAGTTCGCGCAGCGCCCGGACGACCCCGAACGCCATCTCGTCGCTCGCCACGAACACCGCCGTCGCGTCCGGGATCCGGCCCAGGACCAGGCCGCCCCGGTACCCCGAGGCGGGCGACCAGTCGCCCTCCAGGGGCGGCGCACCGCGCGTCCGGCGGCCTCCAGCGTGAACGGTTGACCGCTCCTGGAAGCAGACTCGCCCTCGTGGCCGTCGCCACCGCGCTCGCCCTCGCCGGCGGCGCGTCCCTCGGGTCCCCGACCGCGTCCGCGTCCGATCCCGGCACCACCTACACCGTCACCGTCGGCGACAAGGGCTCCTGGACCCGGCCCGACGACACCCCGGCCGCCACCCACATCGACAAGGACGGCACCTTCTACTACCAGCAGGCCCACGCGCTGTACGGCGCCGACGACAGCCGTGCGTGGAGCTTCTACACCGGCACCGACTTCGACACCGCCGAACGGTCCGACGCGATCGGCGACGCCGCCGACCCCGACGAGCCCCGGGACCGCAACGACGACACCACGTGGCGGTGCAACAACAGCCCGACCGGCAATGAGTCCACCTTCCCGCCCTACGGCTCGCACTACGCGTGACGGTGTGACGGCAGGGCCGGGACACAGGCGGTGTCCCGGCCCTGCCGTCGCGTTCGGGTCAGGAGCCGGACAGCTCACCGCGGACCGTGTGGGCGGCGGCGACCAGGTTCTTCAGCGAGGAGCGGATCTCGGGCCAGCCGCGGGTCTTCAGACCGCAGTCGGGGTTGACCCACAGGCGTTCCGCCGGGATCGCGGCGAGCCCGGTGCGCAGCAAGCCCGCCGCCTCTTCGGCGCTCGGCACGCGGGGCGAGTGGATGTCGTACACGCCGGGCCCGGCCTCCCGCGGGTAGCCGTGGGCGGCCAGTTCGCGGGCGACCTGCATGTGGGAACGGGCGGCCTCCAGGCTGATCACGTCGGCGTCGAGGTCGTCGATGGCCCGCACGATGTCGCCGAACTCGGCGTAGCACATGTGGGTGTGGATCTGGGTGTCCGGGCGTACGCCACCGGTGCTGAGCCGGAAGGCCTCGGTGGCCCAGACCAGATACGCGGGCCGACCGGCCGAGCGCAGCGGCAGGGTCTCGCGCAGCCCGGGTTCGTCGACCTGGATCACGGAGGTCCCCGCGGCCTCCAGGTCGGCCACCTCGTCGCGCAGGGCGAGGGCGACCTGGCGGGCGGTGTCCGCGAAGGGCTGGTCGTCGCGGACGAAGGACCAGGCCAGCATGGTGACCGGACCGGTAAGCATGCCCTTGACCGGGCGGTCGGTGAGGGACTGGGCGTAGGTGGTCCAGCGCACGGTCATCGGCTCCGGGCGCGAGACGTCACCGGCCAGCACGGGCGGGCGGACGTAGCGGGTGCCGTAGGACTGCACCCAGCCGTGCCGGGTGGCCAGGTACCCCGTCAGCCGCTCGGCGAAGTACTGGACCATGTCGTTGCGTTCGGGCTCGCCGTGCACCAGCACGTCCAGGCCGGTCTTCTCCTGGAAGGCGACGACCTCCCGGATCTCCGCGCGGATGCGCTCCTCGTAGCCGTCCGTGTCGATCCGTCCGGCCCTGAGGTCGGCGCGGGCGGTGCGCAGCTCACCGGTCTGCGGGAAGGAGCCGATGGTCGTCGTCGGCAGCGGCGGCAGCCGCAGGTGCGCCCGCTGGGCGGCGGCGCGTTCGAGGTACGGCTGGGAGCGGCGCGCGTCGGCCTCGGTGACCGCGCCGGTGCGGGCGCGGACGGCGGGGTTCCGGGTGATGGGGGAGCCCGCGCGGGAGGCCAGGTCGGCGCGGTTCGCGGCGAGTTCGGCGGCGATCGCGCCGGTGCCGCGGGCCAGGCCCTTGGTGAGGGTGACGGTCTCCGCCGTCTTCTGCCGGGCGAAGGCGAGCCAGCGCAGGATCTGCGGCTCGATGTCCCGCTCCGCGGCCGTGTCCAGGGGCACGTGCAGCAGCGAGCAGGAAGCCGACACGTCCACGCGGTCGGCCAGACCGAGCAGGGTGCCGAGCGTGGTCAGGGAGCGGGACAGGTCGTTCACCCAGATGTTGCGGCCGTTGACGATCCCCGCGACCAGGCGCTTGCCCGGCAGACCGCCCACGGCGGCCAGGTCCTCCAGGTTGGCCGCGGCGGCCTCCGTGAAGTCCAGCGCCAGCCCCTCGACCGGCGCCTTGGCCAGGACCGGCAGGGCGTCGCCCAGGCGGTCGAAGTACGAGGCGACCAGCAGCCGGGGCCGGTCGGTGAGGGCGCCCAGGTCACGGTAGGCGCGGGCGGCGGCGTTGAGTTCGGCCGGCGTGCGGTCCTGGACCAGGGCCGGCTCGTCGAGCTGCACCCACTCGGCACCGGCCGCGCGCAGGTCGGCGAGGACCTCCGCGTACACCGGCAGCAGCCGGTCGAGGAGGGTGAGGGGCTCGAAGTCCCCGGGGGCGCCGGGCGCGGGCTTGGCGAGCAGCAGGTAGGTGACAGGGCCGACGAGCACGGGGCGGGCGGCCAGACTCAGCGCGAGGGCCTCCCGCAGCTCCCCGACCTGCTTGCCCGAGTCGGCCGTGAACACCGTGTCAGGATCCAACTCCGGGACGAGATAGTGGTAGTTGGTGTCGAACCACTTGGTCATCTCCAGCGGTGCGACGTCCTGGGTGCCGCGCGCCATGGCGAAGTACCCGTCGAGCGCGTCGGCGGCGACGGAGTCCCGGTGACGCGCGGGGACGGCACCGACCATCACGGTCGTGTCCAGCACGTGGTCGTAGTACGAGAAGTCACCGGTGGGCACCTCGTCGACACCGGCCTCGGCGAGCTGCCGCCAGTTGGCGGCGCGCAGTCCTGCGGCGGTGGCGTGGAGGGCGTCGGCGGTGACGCGGCCCTTCCAGTAGCCCTCGACGGCCTTCTTCAGTTCCCGGTCGGGGCCCTGGCGCGGATAGCCGTACACGGTGGCGTGCACGGGGGCGGACGTACGGGTCACGGAGATCTCCTTCGCGAGACGAATCCCTGAGATCCCGGCAACGGGACGAGAGCGCGAAGGGTGACGGCACCCGGCGGCACGAACCGGCGCGCGGGGCGCCGTCGTCCGCCTATATGTACGCCGACCCGCCCACGAGGTCACCGGGATGTCCGCGCACGAGTCGTTCGTACGCGGGCAGTTGGCAGGTCTTCGGACTCGCGGGCACGTCCTCCGGGAGGACACCTACTGGCCGTCGCTTCCCAGGTCCTTCTTCACGACCCAGTGCGTATGACGGCGGTCGTTCCCACTCACCGCTGCGGGGCAGTCCCGGATTCCCACCGGGTTCCCTCTTGCGACGCATCCCGCCGTGGGGGTCCCCCCATGCTTTTGGGCTATGGGGGAGGACGGGGCGAACCAGCTGCACCGGTCACCCTACCGGGGGCGGCCTTGGTAGCGGCCGGTCGTGTCCGGCATGCGGACGGTGCGGCGGGACACGCCGCCGGCGGACTACCGCGGGGCCCAGTGGCTCCGGTCCCGATCCGGCGCGTCGACGTGGCGCGGGCAGGCCGTGGCGTGCGCCGTGCCCAGCGAGGTCCACCACACCTCGCAGCAGTCGGCGCCCAGGGGGACGCGGGCGGCGGCGGGGCGGGTGCACTCCGGGCCGTGCACGGCGCCGTCGGAGTGCTGCCAGAAGGCGCAGCACGGGGCGAGGCCGAGCGGCTGCCGATGAGGCGGGCGGGCCAGGAGTTCGGCCCGGCGCGCCAGTACGGTCCGGCGCCGGTGCTCGGCTCCCTCCCGGGCGGCACACCAGGCCATGACCCCGGCGGCGTAGAGACCGGGCAGGGCGAGCCAGGGGTGGTGGCTGCCCGCGTACCAGGCGGCGGCGAGCAGGAGAACGGCGGCGGCACGGCACCCGCGTGCGGTGCGCAGGCTCGGTGTCACAGGAGACTCCCGTGGGTCGGCGACGGAGAAGGTCCTCGGGACACCCGTATGCCCGCGGTTCGCCGACCTACGTCCACGAATCGCGCCAGGCCGTGTCCGGGCGGGTCCTCAGCCGCGTGGACGGGCGGAAATCCCGTTGCGGGCGCCCGCCGACGCCCCGATTCTGCTCGCATGTCCCCCGCCGACCTGCGACCGGCCACCCTTGCCGACGCCCCCGCCATCACCCGACTCCTCAACGAGATCGACCGGATCGAGATCGGCCGCCCCGAGACCGACCAGCACACCGTCGAGGCCGACCTCAAGCATCCCGAGACGGATCTGACCCGGGACTCGTGGCTCGCCTTCGACGGCGGCCTGCTGGTGGCGTACGGGCTGCTGTGGGACGAGTCCGGCGGCGAGCGCGTCGACATCGACCACTACGTGCTGCCCGGCCACCAGGGCACCGGCCTGCGGCTGCTGGCGGCCATGGAGGATCGCGCCCTCGCCAAGGCACGGGCCAACGGGGCCGCTCGGGCCGTCGTCCACCTGCACCTCAACGCCCGGCCCACGACCGACACCGCGCTCCTCGCGGACCGGGGCTGGAGGGTCGTCCGGTCCCACCACGTCCTGCGCCGGGCGGTGGACCCGGCGGCCGACCTCCCGCCGCGGGCCCCGGCCGGGGTGCGCGTCCGGGCCTGCGCGACGGAGGCGGACCGTGTCCGGGTGCACGAGCTGTACCAGCGGGCGTTCGCCGACCACTTCGACTTCCAGCCGCGCCCGTACCGGCTCTGGCTGAGGGACATCGACGCCGAGGGGCTCGACTGGTCCCTGGTGTGGATCGCCGGCACCGACGACCTGGGCGACGCCGGGTTCCTGCTGGCCCGGGACGACCGCGAGGCCATGGGCTGGATCCGCGCCCTCGGCGTGCTGGGCGAGGCACGGGGGAGGGGCCTGGGCGGGTTCCTCCTGCGGCACGCCTTCGCGCACTTCGCCGGGCGGGGCCGGGACACGGTGGGCCTCGGGGTCGACACGGCGAACGCCACCGGCGCCCCGCGGCTCTACGGCCGCAACGGCATGACCGTCCACTTCGCGGTCGACACCTGGGAGGCCGTCATCGGCTGACGCCCGGTGCGGTACCGGGCGGCGGTCCGTGCCGCCGGCCGAGCGCGTCAGAGCACCATCGCGACCGTCACCGCACCGAGCAGCGCCACGTACGTCCACGCGTGCGCGCGGTCCGGGATGCGGGGCGGGCGGCGCCGCAGCACCGCGATCACCGGCAGGGCGCCCAGGAGCAGTCCGGCGGCGGCACGGAGGTCGACGAGACCGACCAGGTGCGCGGGGGCGCCGGCCAGGCCCTGGGCACCGGCCAGGAAGACCGCGGCGGCCGGCAGCGCGATGGCGAGGGTCAGCGGGTTGGCCGGCGCGGTCGCCACCCGCATGCTGTGCCCGGCCCGCCGCATCGCCGGGACGGTCAGCACGCTGCCGCCCACCCCGAGGAAGGCCGCCACCGCGCCGACCGGAGCGCCGACGACGGCGGGCAGCGGACGGGGTACGCCGTCGGCCGCCGCCTCGGACGGGGCGCGCGGGCGCAGGAAACCGGGGCGCAGCAGCAGGGCCACGACGGTGAGGGCGACGTAGGCGACGAACGCCCAGCGGATCAGAGCGGCCGGTGCCACCCGCGCGGCGAGCGCACCGGCTGAGGAGCCGGCCGCGAGCAGCAGGAGCAGCGGGCCGCTGCCGCGCAGCTCGGCCAGCACCCGGCGCGGCGTGACGGCCGTCGCGAACCCGGCGACAGTCCCACCGTCTGGCGGGCCCGCGCCCGCCTGCTCGCGGCCGTCCCGCTGCTGCGTACCGCGTCCGTGACCGAGGTCTCCGGCCGGCTCGGCTACGCCTCACCCGCGGCGTTCACCGCCGCCTTCACCCGCACCTTCGGCCTCCCGCCGTCCCGCTTCACGGCGAGCCACCGGGCACGCCGTTAGGTCTGCTGCCGCTCGTCGCGCCGCGCCTGCTTCCGCGCGTGATGGCCCAGGGCCGCGCTGCGGCTCGTCGACAGATGGTGCAGGACCAGTTCCTGGACGCGCTCCACGTCGCGTTCCGCGATGGCCCGGTAGAGGGCCTCGTGTTCCAGGGCGACGGCCATCAGGTCGTCGTGCTGGCCCATGAGCCAGCGCAGGCGGCTGCGCAGGACCCGTTCGAGTTCGTTGAGCAACTCGTTGGCGGCCAGCGAGATGACCGTCTGGTGGAAGTCGGCGGCCGCCCTGCGGGCCCCCACCGCGTCGTCCGCGCGGGCCGCGTCGAGTTCGGCGTCCACCGTCGCGCGGAGCCGGTCCAGCCCTTCGCGGGTGTGCCGCCCGGCGGCGAGCCGGAAGGCCAGGGTCTCCAAGCCCGAGCGAACCTCGTCGAGGTCGGCGATGTCGCTGGTGGTGAACTCCCGCACCACCGCCCAGGTCCGCGGCCGCGGAGTCACCAGCCCCTCCGACACCAGCGTCCTCAGGGCCTCCCTGACGGGCAGCCGGCTCACGCCCAGGGCCTCGGCCAGCTCCCGTTCGACCAGGCGGCTCCCCGGTCGCCGCACGCCGTCCACGATCTCGTCGCGCAGCCGTCGCGTGACCCGCTCGGACTCGGGCATGAAGCCCTCTGACGCAGCCATCGCCGTCCTTCGTCCCTCTTCCCGTTCCGAGCCGCACGACCGCGCCGTGCGGAGCGGCGGTCGGGCGGCCCGTCAGAATACCCCGGAGCCGGCCGCCGACCGGGGCGAGGGATGACCCGGCGACGGGTCAGCCCACCCGCGGGGGCCAGTTGACGATCCGCTTGGCACGCGGAGGAGCGTAGGTGCGCACCTTGGACGTGGACAGGCCGAGCCGGACCAGGGACTCGGCGACCGTCACGGCGGCCGTGACGCCGTCGACCACGGGGACACCGGTCCGTTCCACGACGCGTTCGGCGAGGCCGGCCATGCCTCCGCAGCCCAGGCAGATCACCTCGGCCCGGTCGTCCTCAACCGCGCGGGCGGCCTGTTCGGTGATGGCGTCCACGGCGGCCTGTTCGTCCCTCTCCAGTTCGAGCACCGGCAGCCCGCTGGCGCGCACCGAGGCGCACCTGGCGCTCAGTCCGGCCACCTCCAGCCGCTCCTCGATCAGCGGGACCGTACGGTCGAGGGTGGTGACGACGGAGTAGCGGCGGCCCAGGAACTGGGCGGTGCTCGCCGCGGCCTCGGTGATGTCGACGACGGGCACGTCGAGCAGTTCCTGGAGCCCTTCGCGGCCGTGCTCCCCGTAGCCCGCCTGGATCACCGCGTCGAACGGCTCCCGGTGGGCCCGGACGGTCTCCATGACGGCGACGGCGGCGAGGTAGCTCTCGTAGTTGCCCTCGACGGACTCCGCGCCGAAGGCCGGGGTCAGCGGGACGATCTCGGTGCCCTCGGAGGCCGCGGCGGCGGCCTGCTTGCCGATCGCGTCGGTGATGGACTGCGTGGTGTTGACGTTGACCACGAGGATGCGCATGGGTGGGCCTTCTGCTCGGGTGGGCGGTTCCGCGGGTCGCTGCGCGGCGGGGTGGGGGGCAGGTTTGCGGCGATGGTGGGGCTGCGTCGCTACGGCGGGGTTGGTTCGGGGCGATGGTGGGCCTGCGGCGCTGCGGCAGGGTTGTTCGGCGGCGCCGGCGGGGGTTGTTCGGCGGCGACGGCGGGTCGCTGCGCGGCGGCGGGGTTGGTTCGGGGCGATGGTGGACCTCCGGCGCTACCGCAGGACTGCGTCGCGGCGACCGCCGACTTACGGCGTTACGGCGGGGCCGCCCCGCCACAACCGTGCAGCTACTCCGCCGCGACGGCGATGGCCTCGCCGTCCACGTCGCGGATCGGCGAGGCGCGGTCGGCGATGAGCGCGTACAGCACGGCGGCGACGATCGCTCCGACGAACCAGGAGAACCCGGCCGCGGCGTGGAAGTAGGGGACCAGGGCGACGACGACGGCGACGGCGGCGCTGGGGACGAAGGCGGCGACGGCGCGCGGGTTGTAGCCGCGGCGGTAGTGGTACTCGGCGCCCGCGTCCTCCGTGTAGAGGGCCGGCACGTTCACCCGGGACTTCCGCAGCAGCCAGTAGTCCGCCATGATCACGCCGAACAGCGGGCCGAGCAGCGCGCCGAGCCCACCGAGGAAGTAGTTGACGACGACCGGGCTGTTGTAGAGGTTCCAGGGCGTGATCACCAGGCCCAGTACCGCACTGACCAGACCGGCGCGGCGGAAGTCGAGCCGGTGCGGGAAGAGGTTGACCAGGGCGTAGATCGGCGCGACGAAGTTGGCGAGCAGGTTCACCGCCACCGTGAGGGCGATCAGGCTGAGCGAGGCGACGGCGAGCAGGAACATGTTGGGGATGGTCCGCACGATGTCCGTCGGGCTGGTGATGACGTGCCCGTCGAGGCTGAACTGGGCGCCGCTGAGCACCGCCACGATCACGGCGAAGAACAGCATGTTCACCGGGATGCCGATCACGTTCCCGCGGACGATGGAGCCGCGGCTGCGCGCGGACCGGGTGAAGTCGCAGAAGTTCAGCACGAACGTCCCGTAGATCACCACCCACAGGGCGGCGGCCTGCAGCACCTGGAGCCACATCGCGCCGCCGGTGAGCGGATCGTCGACGGACAGGGAGATCGAGCCGTCCGCCCGGACGAACATCCACACCGCGAGCGCGCACATGGTGAGCAGCGTGGTGGGCGCCGCGAACGCCATGTACCGGCGGATCATCTGCATGCCGTAGCTCACGATGAGCACCTGGAGGGCCCACAGGACCAGGAAGGTGATCCAGCCGAGCGTCGACTGTCCGAGCAGGGAGTTCGTGTCCAGGCGGGCCAGCCCGGGGAACATGGCCACCAGCAGGGCGCTCAGCACCGCGGAGGCGAGATAAGTCTGGATACCAAACCAGGCGATCGCGACGGCGCCCCGGACGACGGCCGGAATCTTCGCACCCTTGATGCCGAACGCGATCCGGCTCATCACCGGGAACGGTACGCCCGTCTTGTGGCCCATGAATCCGGACAGGGTGAGCAGGAGGAAGAGCAGGACCGAGGCGAGCGTGAAGGCGACGAGGATGCCCCACACGTTGAGCCCGAGGGCGAACAGTCCGATGGCGAAGGCGTAATTGCCCAGGCTGTGCACGTCGTTGGCCCAGAGGGTGAAGACGTTGTACGCGCCCCAGCGGCGCCCTTCACGCTTGGTCGGGGCCAGGTCGTACGTGTAGAGGCCGGAGCTGGTGGCGGTGTCACTGGTCTCCGCGGACGAGCGGCGGTCTTCCAGGGCAGTCATACGGGACTCCTGGGATCAGGATGCGGGGAGTTGGAGAGTTCCACAAAGTGGAAGCGGCTTTCCGATGAACAGAACGTAGTTTTCGCCAAACCGCACCGTCAAGAGGTCTACGGCAAATGGAATACCATTTCTCGCCCCGTTGACAGCCGGTCGGGGCCTCTCTAACCTGACGCCCCGCCATTACATCGATGTAAAGCTGCGGAAAGGGACCCCACCGTGCCTCCCAGCCCCTCACGCCATCCCCGCACGCACGTCGGCCTGCTCGTCGCCGCCCTCGTCGGGCTGCTCGTCGGCCTGCTCCCCGGGCTCACCGCCCAGGCCGGCGCCGCGCCGCCCGCACCCGAACCCCGTGCCGACACCGCCGCGGCCGCCGCGGCCGGCACCTTCCGCAACCCGCTCAACAGCGGGCCCGACCCGTTCATGACGAACTGGAAGGGCAACTACTACCTGACCACCACCCAGGGCGGCAGCATCAAGATGTGGCGCTCGCCGTCCCTGGGCACCCTGGCCGCGGCCGACCCGGTCACCGTCTGGACGGACACCGACCCCTCGCGCAACCGCAACATCTGGGCCCCGGAGTTCTACCGCTTCGGCGACCGCTGGTACCTCTACTACACCGCCGACGACGGCGTCGACGAGAACCACCGGCTGTACGTCCTGGAGTCGGAGCGCGACGACCCGACCGGCCCGTACCACTTCAAGGCCAAGCTCGCCCCGCCCAACCACGCCAACGACTTCGCCATCGACGCCGGTATCCTCCAGCTCGGCGGGCGCCTCTACCTCGCCTACAGCGGCATCAACCAGTACCAGCACAACGGGCTGAACATCGCGCCGATGTCCAACCCCTACACCGTCTCCGGCGACGCCGTCGCGATCAACGCGGCCGGCGGCTGCCCCGAGGTGCGGGAGGGGCCGGAGTTCCTGTACCGCAACGGGCGGGTCTGGATGACGTACTCGGCCTGCGACACGGGCAAGCCGGACTACCAGGTCTGGATGATGTCGATGCCCCTGACCTCCGACCCGCTGGTGCCGGGCAACTGGCGACAGCACCAGGGCGCGGTCTTCTCCCGGGCCGACGACCGGGGCGTCTTCGGGCCGGGCCACCACGCCTTCTTCCAGTCCCCGGACGGGACCGAGGACTGGATCGTCTACCACGCCAAGACCACGTCGGTGAACACCTACAGCAACCGCACCACCCGGGCCCAGAAGTTCACCTGGCGGGCCGACGGCAGTCCCGACTTCGGCCGTCCGCTCGCCATGGGCGCCACCCAGAACCTGCCCTCCGGCGACCCCGGCTCGGGCAACTACTGGATCAACGACGACGGCCGCTCCAGCGGCGCCGGGAGCGTCACCTACACCGGCGCCTGGAACTCCGGTTCGGGCTGCGCCACGCAGTGCTTCTGGAGCGACGACCACTGGAGCGACCGGGCCGGTGCCACGGCCACCTTCTCCTTCACCGGCACCCGCATCGCCCTGCTCTCGGTCAAGGACACCGGCAACGGCTACGCGGCCATCAGCATCGACGGCGGTCCCGAGCAGCGGGTGGACTTCCACAACCCGATCCGCGTCGGTGAGGCGGTGCAGTACACCAGCCCACGGCTCGCGAACGGCAGGCACACGCTGCGCGTCCGGGTCACCGGGGAGCACAACTCCCAGTCCGGGGCGTCCTTCGTGAGCGTCGACCGCGCCGAGGTCTACACGAACTGACCCGCCCGGGCCGACCGGTCCGTCAGCGCCGCGCGTGGCCCTGCGTGCTCTCCCTCAGGACGAGCCGGTGGGCCACGATGCGGTCCTGCGGCGACTGCACCCCGGACTCGGCGCCGGCCCGCACGCCGTCCGGTCCGGTCGCGTCCTCGATGCGGCGTTGCAGCAGTTCCACGGCGACCTTCGCCACCGCCGCCTTGTCCGGGGCCACCGTGCTCAGCGTCGGCACGCTGAACCGGCCGCCCTCCACGTCGTCGAAACCGACCACGGCGACGTCCCCGGGCACGTCCGCCCCGTGCTCGTGCAGCGCGCGCAACGCGCCCAGCGCCAACTGGTCGTTGAGGCAGAGCAGCGCGTCGGGCCGCGCGCCGTCACGCAGCAGCCGCGTCACCGCCCGCGCTCCGGCGGGCATCCGGAAGGAGTCGACCGGGACCACCAGGGACGGGTCGTAGGCGATGCCCGCTTCCGCCAGGGCGGCGCGGTACCCCCGGGTGCGGGCCTCCGCCGTGCCCAGGCCCGGGGCGTCGACCCCGCCGACGGCCAGGATGGTGCGGCGGCCGAGGCCGATCAGATGGCGGGTCGCCTCGCGCGCGGCACCTTCGTTGTCGATGGCCACATGGTCGGCGCCCTCCTCCAGCAGTTCCCCGAGCAGCACGGTGGGCGGGAAGCCCGAGCGGTCGCGCAGGTCGTCGGCGGTCAGGGCGAGCGGGCTGAGGATGATCCCGTCCACGAAGGTGGAGCCGAACCCGGCCAGCGCCGCCAGCTCGTGGGCGCGGTCCGCCCCGGACTGGTGGATCAGGACGGTCAGCGAACGCTCCTCGGCCTCGCGGATCACATGCCGGGCCAGTTCGGCGAAGTACGGTATGTCCAGTTCCGGGACGACGAGCGCGATGATGCCGGTTCGGCCCTTGCGCAAGTGGCGGCCGGCCAGGTTCACCCGGTATCCGAGCTGTTCGATGGAGTCCCGCACGACCCGCCTCGTCCGGTCGGAGACGTGGGCGTAGTCGTTGATGACATTGGACACCGTCTTCTCCGAAACGCCCGCGTGACGTGCGACGTCCTTGATCCTGGGCCGTGCCACCGAGACCTCCCTGCCTCTCTCGCGCCGCATGAGTCTATGTCCCGGCGCGGTCACGGTCGCCGCTCTGCGGCCTCAGCTCTTTACAGCCAATGTACATCGATGTAAAAACTAGCCACCGCATGAGCTCCGGCCGTCGAAAGGTCCGCGATGAGTTCTCGTTCGCCCCTCCAGGGGGTGCCGGCCGTGTCCGACCCGCTACGCCGCCTCAGCCGCCGCCGGCTGTTGCGCCACGCCATGGCCGGGACGGGAGCCCTGCTCGCCGCCGGGCCCCTGTCCGGCTGCGCCTCACCGGCCTCGGCCTCCGGGGCGTCCGCGCTGAGCGTCTGGGACCTGTTCCAGGGCGGCGACGGCATGCTCATGGACGAGATGATCGACGCCGTCTCCAAGGGCGACGACGGCTTCGACGTCGACCGCACCATCCTCGACTGGGGCCCGTCGTACTACACCAAGCTCGCCATGTCCGCCGCCGGCGGGCGCGCCTCCGACGTGGCCGCCATGCACCTGTCCCGGCTGGCGGGCTACGCGCCGGGCGGCCTGGTCGACCCCGTCGACCTGGACCTGCTCGCCGAATTCGGCGTCACCGAGAAGGACTTCACGCCGGCGGTGTGGTCGCGGACGCGGCACGAGGGGACCGTCTACGCGATCCCGCTGGACGTCCACCCCTTCATCGTCTTCTACGACAGGAAGGCCGCGGAGAAGGCCGGGCTCCTGGACTCCTCGGGCGCCCTGGCCCCCATGGGCTCGCCCGAGGCCCTGCTGGAGGCGGGCAAGGCCCTCGCCAAGGCCACCGGGCAGTCCGGCATCCTCTTCGGCCACGTCAGGGACACCGCGCAGAACTGGCGCCTGTTCGCCGGCCTGTACGCGCAGACCGGGGCCGAGTTCACCCTGCCGGACGGCGGTCCCGCCCGGATCGACGTCGACGCCGCCGTCCGCGTCGTGACGCTCATGACGCGGCTCTTCGACGGGAAGACCAACCCCAACAACCTGGACTACGACGGCGCGCTGGCCGCCTTCACCGGCGGTCGCGGCGGCATGGCCATGCTCGGCGAGTGGGAGCTGCCGACGCTGAAGGAGTCCGGCATCGACCTGGGTGCCGCGCCCTTCCCGCAGGTCTTCGACAAGCCGGCCGTCTACACCGACAGCCACAGCTTCGTCCTCCCGCACCAGGAGGACCCCGACCCGGCCCGGCGCCGTGAGGCCCACCGGTACATCGCGGCGATCCTCAAGCAGAGCCTCACCTGGGCGAGCGCCGGTCACATCCCCGCGTACCAGCCCGTCCTCGCGGAGCCCGAGTACGCGGCCCTCGAACCGCAGTCCTCCTACGCCGACGCCGCGAAGGTGGCGGTGCTCGACCCGCCCAACTGGTTCGTCGGCGCCGGTTCGAACTTCCAGAACCGGATGTGCCAGCCGCTCCAGTCGGCGCTGCTGGGCAACACCTCCCCCGAGAAGGCGGTGCGGCAGATGATCCGCGAGGCGGACGCGCTGCTGCGACAGCCCAACCCGGTGGCCTGACCCAGCAGAAGGAGTGACCGACGTGACCACCACCGCACCGCTCGGCGCCGAGGAGCGGACCCACCCGCCCGCCGGCCCCGCGGACGGCCGCCGCGCCGTCCTGCGCCGGATACGCCCCGGCAACGGATTCGTCTTCGTCCTGCCCTTCCTGCTCGTCTTCGGCCTCTTCATGGTCTGGCCGATCGTGCAGGGGCTCTGGATGAGCTTCACCGACAGCTCGCTCGCCCTGCGCGACACGAGCTTCGTCGGCTTCGACAACTACACCGAGGCCTTCGGCGATCCGGACGTCTGGAGCAGCCTCGGCAACACCGTCTTCTTCACCGCCATCTCCAGCGTCCCGCTGGTACTGGTCGCCCTGGCCATGGCGCTGCTCGTGCACAGCGGGCTCGCCGGACAGTGGGCGTGGCGCCTGGCGTTCTTCGCCCCCTACCTGCTGCCCGTCACCGTGGTGACCCTCATCTGGACCTGGCTCTACCAGCCGGAGCTGGGCCTGGGCAACCAGCTCCTCGACACCCTCGGCATGGCGCCGGTCGGCTGGCTGTCCGACGAGTCCGTCGCCATGTGGTCCATCGCCGGCCTCACGGTCTGGTGGACGGTCGGCTTCAACTTCCTGCTCTACCTCGCGGCGCTCCAGTCGCTGCCCACGACCTTCGACGAGGCGGCGGCACTCGACGGGGCCGGTGCGTGGCGGCGGCTGTGGTCCATCACCCTGCCGCAGCTGCGCCGGACCACCGGACTGGTGGCCATGCTCCAGATCCTGGCCTCCCTCAAGGTGTTCGACCAGATCTACATCCTCACCAAGGGCGGCCCGGGCGGCTCCACCCGCCCCGTCCTGGAGTACGTCTACGACGTCGGCTTCACCGGCTACCGCCTCGGCTACGCCTCCGCCATCTCGTACCTCTTCTTCGCCCTGATCATCGTCGTCTCGCTCGTGCAGTTCCGTCTCTTCCGCCGGGAGGACTGACCGTGTCCGCAACCGCAACCGCAACCGCAACCGCCACCCCCGTCCGCGGACGGCGGCGTCCACCCCGTGAAGCGTCCGGCTCCCCCCTGCTCCTCGGCCACGGCCGGGTACCCCGAGTCCTGGCCGGCACGGCGCTCGTCGTCCTCGCGGTCCTCTGGGTGGTGCCCTTCCTGTGGGCGATCGCCACCTCCGTGCAGAGTGAGAAGGACGTCGCCGCCACCGGGCTGTCCCCGTTCAAGGGCGCCTTCACCCTGGACTCCTACCAGGAGATCCTGGAACGCGGGAACGTCGCCGTCTGGGCCTTCAACAGCTTCCTGATCGCCGGGCTGGTCACCGTGCTCACCGTGGTGGTCTCCACTCTCGCGGCGTACGGCTTCTCGCGCGGCACGTTCCGCGGCCGTCGGGCCCTGCTCGCCGTCACCGTCGCGGCCATCATGATCCCGCCGCAGCTGCTCGTCGTGCCGCTGTTCGACCAGATGTTGCTGTTCAACATGGTCGACACGTACGCGGCGGTCATCCTGCCCCAGGTCGTCGCCCCGATGATGGTGTTCATCCTCAAGCGGTTCTTCGACGGCATCCCCAAGGAGCTGGAGGAGGCGGCCCGGATCGACGGCGCCTCCGAGTTCCGGGTCTTCCGGTCGATCGTGCTGCCGCTGTCGCGGCCGATCGTGGCGGCGGTCGCGATCTTCGTCTTCATCGGGGCTTGGAACAACTTCATGTGGCCGTTCATCGTCACCAACGACCCCGACCTGATGACCCTCCCGGTGGGACTCGCCACCGTGAAGGACGCCTACGGCATCCAGTACGCGCAGTCCATGGCGTCCGCCCTGCTGGCTGCGCTGCCGCTGATCGTCGTCTTCCTCCTCTTCCAGCGCCGCATCGTCAACTCCGTGGCCACCACCGGCCTCGGCGGTTCCTGACCCTTCCCCTCACAGCTGTACACCCGGTCCGGCGCGCCCGCGCCCGCCCACCGATCGACTGGAGCATGTGTGTCCACTCACTCCGTACCGCGCCCGGAGTACCCGCGACCGCAGTTCGTGCGCCGCGACTGGCTCAACCTGAACGGCGCCTGGCAGTTCGAGACCGACCGGGGGGACAGCGGGCTCGACCGCGGGCTCCTCGACCGCGAGCTGCGCGACGAGATCCTCGTCCCCTTCCCGCCCGAGTCCGAGCTGTCCGGCATCGGCGACACCGACTTCCTGGAGGCCGTCTGGTACCGGAAGGCCCTCACCCTCCCCGCGGCCTGGGCCGGACGCCGGGTGCTGCTGCACTTCGGCGCCGTCGACCACGACACCACCGTGTGGGCCGACGGCAAGGAGGTCGTCCGGCACCGCGGCGGCTTCACCCCCTTCACCGCCGACCTCGGCGACATCGCCGGGGCGGGCGAGGAGGTCGTGATCACCGTCCGGGCCCGCGACCCCAAGTCCGGTCCGCAGGCGCGCGGCAAGCAGGCGATCAAGTACGCCAACCACGACTGCAACTACACCCGGGTGACCGGCATCTGGCAGACCGTCTGGCTGGAGCCCGTCCCCGACGTCCACCTGCGCCGCCCCCGGATCACCCCCGACCTGGCCGGCTCCGCCTTCCACCTCGAACTGCCCCTGTCCGGCAACCGGCCCGGCCACCGGGTACGCGCCGTGCTCAGCGACGCCGCCGGCGAGGTGAGCCGCGCCGCGGCACGCGCCGACCTGGACCTCGCCCCGCGCCTGCACCTGCCGGTGCCGGACGACCGGCGCCGCGAGTGGGGCCCCGAGGACCCGCACCTGTACGACCTGCGCCTCGAACTCCTCGACGCGGCGGGCGAGGTGGTCGACAGCGCCGAGAGCTACGCCGGCCTGCGCGCCGTCGGTCTGCGCGGCAAGGCCGTCCTCATCAACGGGCGCCCCCTCTTCCAGCGTCTCGTCCTCGACCAGGGCTGGTACCCGGACGGGCTGATGACCGCCCCGACCGACGAGGCACTGGTCAAGGACATCGAGCTGGGCATGGCGGCCGGGTTCAACGGAGCCCGGCTGCACCAGAAGGTCTTCGAGGAGCGCTTCCTCTACCACGCCGACCGCCTCGGCTACCTGGTCTGGGGCGAGTTCGGCGACTGGGGCTGCGAGACGGGCGGCTCCTCGGGCGACAACCAGAAGCCCGACGCCTCCTACGTCGCCCAGTGGCTGGAGGCGCTGGAGCGCGACTACTCGCACCCCTCGATCATCGGCTGGTGCCCGCTCAACGAGACCTACCAGAAGCTGCACGACCGGATCACCCAGCTCGACGACGTGACCCGCGCGATGTTCCTGGCCACCAAGGCCATGGACACCACCCGGCCGGTCGTCGACGCGTCCGGCTACGCCCACCGGGTCGCCGAGACCGACATCTACGACTCCCACAACTACGAGCAGGACCCGGCCGCCTTCCGGGAGCTGATGTCCGGCCTCTCCAAGGACGCGCCCTTCGTCAACGCCTACGAGAACGGCGCGCCCTACTCCCAGCCCTACCGGGGCCAGCCGTACTTCGTCAGCGAGTTCGGCGGCATCTGGTGGGACCCCGAGGCCGCCGCCGACCTCTCCGGCGAGGACCGCACGGTCTCCTGGGGCTACGGGGAACGCGTCCGGGGCGAGGACGAGTTCCACGAGCGGTTCAGCGGACTCACCGGGGTGCTGCTCGAGGACCGCGACATGTTCGGCTACTGCTACACGCAGTTGACCGACGTCTTCCAGGAGCAGAACGGCATCTACCGGTTCGACCGCGGCGAGAAGCTCGACGTCGCGCGCGTGCGGGCCGCGCAGGTCCGCCCGGCCGCGATCGAGGAGCAGGAACAGGCGTAACGCGACCGAAGGGGGGGGGGGGGGGGGCGGCCCCCCCCCCCCCCCGCCCCGCTGTTATGTTTTGGGGGGGCGCCGCGCGGGGGGCGCGGGTGGGG